>DATEZX010000095.1:0-3643 GCA_035255225.1 Candidatus Limnocylindrales bacterium | reverse complement strand
GTCGGTTGCGACCACCGGCGCTAGCCGCCCTTGGTGAAGTCGCGGTGGAAGGCGGACGCCGTCGGCTCGGACTGGCCCTGGTACTTGGAGCCGAGCTCCGGGCTGCCGTACGGCCGATCGACCGGGCTGGTCATCCGGAAGAAGCTGATCTGCCCGATCTTCATGCCGTAGTACAGGGCGATCGGCAGGTTGGCCACGTTCGACAGCTCGAGGGTCAGGTTGCCCTTCCATCCGGGGTCGACATAGCCGGCGGTCGAGTGGATGAGGAGGCCGAGCCTCCCGAGCGAGCTCTTCCCCTCCAGGCGGGCGACGAGGTCGTTCGGGAGCTCCGTCCATTCGAGCGTCTGGCCGAGGACGAACTCGCCGGGATGGAGGATGAACGGCTGGTCGTCCTCGATCGTGACCAGCTCGGTCAGGTCCGGCTGCGGCGATCGGACGTCGATGTACGGGTAGCGGTTGTTGCGGAAGACCCGGAACCGACGATCGAGGTGGAGGTCGACCGACGACGGCTGGAGGTCCTTCGGGTCGTAGGGCCGGATGACGACCGCGCCGTCCTCGATCGAACGGCGGATGTCTCGGTCCGACAGAACGCTCATGCCGGCCGGATTGTCACACGCCCAGCGCGCCCGGCGCGAGATCAGGGGCGCAACCGCCGCGGGTCAGCGCCCGGACGCCTTCGATCCCGCCTGGCCGTACAGGGCGTCGACCTCGCGCTTGAGGTCCTCGAGGTCCTCGAAGCTCTGGTAGACGCTCGCGAACCGGATGTAGGCGATCTGGTCGAGCGCGCGGAGCTTGGTCATCGCGAGCTCGCCGATCCGCTGGCTCGGGACCTCGGTCATGCCCTCCGAGCGGAGCTGGGCCTCGATCTCGTCGGCCGCCTGCTCGGCGGCACCGTCCGGCACGGGTCGGCGCGTGAGGGCCTTGCGCAGACCCGCGGCGAGCCTGGCCCGATCCCATTCCTGTCGCGTCCCGTCGCGCTTGAGGACCACGAGGCGGGCCGCCTCGACGCGCTCGTAGGTCGTGAACCGCGTGCCACAGGCGTTGCACTCACGACGACGGCGGATCGTCGCGGCGTCGTCAAGGTCACGAGAGTCGACGACCCGAGAGTCGTGGTCGCCACAGGCCGGGCAACGCATCCGGTTGGATCCTCCTGCACCACTACGGGTTGTGGTGTGAGGCGATCATACCACTAGATGTGGTTGCCGAACGGCCGCGCTTGCCGGGCTCCGGCCGTGCGTGCCGGGTCAGCGAGGCCCGAGCTCCTCGACGAGCGCCCTCCCGACCTCGAAGAGGTCGCCGATGACGATGAGGTCGGCGAACTCGGCGATCGGCGCGTCGGGGTCGCGGTTGACGGCGACGATCGTGCCCGCGGTCTGCATCCCGACCTTGTGCTGGATCGCACCGGAGATGCCGAGCGCGAGGTACAGCTGCGGCTTGACGATCTTGCCGGTCTGCCCGATCTGCTGGGCGTACGGGACCCAGCCCGCGTCGACCGCGGCACGCGTGGCGCCGACCGCGCCCCCGAGGCGGTCCGCGATCCGCTGGACGAGCTGGAAGCCCTCGGGCCCGCCGACGCCCCGGCCGCCCGCGACGATGATCCGGGCGTCGTCGATCGAGACTGCCGCGCCAGCCTCCTCGATCCGATCGACCACCCTCACCGCCGGCAGTCCGAGATCCCCGCTCGCGGCGCGCATCTCCACGGACCCCGCGCTCGCGGCCGTAACAGCCGTCACGACGTTCGGCCGGACCGTCACGATCTTCCAGCCGCCGTGGGCGAAGGTCGAGGTCGTGATCAGCCTGCCGCCGAAGACGCCCATCTCGACCTGCGGGCCGGCTTGGCCCCACGACACCGCCGTCGCGTTGACGAGGACGGCGCCATCGAGCAGCCCCAGCAGCGTGCCGGCGGCGTCGCGGCCATCCGGTCCCGCCCCCGCGAGGATCACACCGGCCGGATCGCCCCGCAGGACCTCCGCAATCCGAGCCGCGGCGGGCTGGCCCCACGCGTGATCCGCCACCACTGGCTCCACGACCGCGATGACCCGGGGCAGGTAGGTCGCCAGCTCCCTGGCGGCGCCGCCAGGCTTCGGCGCGACGACGATCCCGGCCGTGGTCGCGCCCGTGCCGGCCCCGTCCGCGAGCGTGCGAGCGAGCGTCGCCAGCTCGGCCGAGGTCTTCGCGAGCGAGCCGTCCGGGTTGGTCTCCGCGATCACCCAGATCCCGGGCGTGCCCCCGCCGTCGGCCGCTGCGGCCATCAGACGAGTCTCCGTTCAGCCAGGAACGCGGCCACTTCCCTGGCCGCATCGGGAGCAGAGCCCCGAACCACCCGCGCTGCGCCGCGCGCCGGCGGCGTGCGCTTGTCGGTGACCGTGGTCCGAGACGCCGCCCCGCCGACCGCGCCGTCACCGTCGGCCGACAGGCCAAGGTCGGCGAGCGAGCGCGGCGCGACCTCCTTGGTCCGGGCGGACATGATCCCCTTGAGGCTCGGGTAGCGCGGCGTGCCGAGGAGCTGCGTGCCGACGACGAGCGCGGGCATCGGCGCCTCGAGGACATCGAAGCCGGTCGGGCTGATCCGCCGGACCCGCACCGTCCCAGTCGCCGCGTCAGGCTCGATCCGCGCCGCCGACGAGAGACACGGCAGCCTGAGGAGCGTGGCCACCGCCGGCCCGACCACGCCACCGACGCCATCGGAGGTGTCGAAGCCGGCGAGGACGAGGTCGAACTCGAGGTCCCTGAGGGCGGCGGCGAGGACGCGAGCAGTTGACCACGCGTCGGAGCCCGCGAGCGCGGGGTCGGTGACCAGGACTCCGCGATGGGCGCCCATCGCAAGGCCCTTGCGGAGGGTCTCGGCGCCGTTCGCCGGAGCCATGGCGACGAGCGTGATCTCGACCTCGCCAGGATGGGCGTCGGCGATCTGGAGGGCGGCCTCGAGGGTGTACTCGTCGTTGCCGTTGATGACCGTCGGCGCGACGGCGCGATCCAGGCGATTGTCGGGACCGAGCCGCTCGGCCGCGGCGGCCGGATCGGGGACCGGCTTGGCGAGGACGACGATCTTCATGCGGGGAGCGGCATCACGGGCCGCATCATGCCGCGACGCGACCGGTCATGCCGGCCGGGCCGGCATCAGCTCGGCTTGCCGAGCAGGGCCCGGGCGATGACGAGGCGCTGGACCTGCTGGGTGCCCTCGTAGAGCTGGGTGATCTTGGCGTCGCGCATCATCCGCTCGACCGGGAAGTCGTCGGTGTAGCCGTAGCCGCCGAGGACCTGGACCGCATCCGTCGTCACGGCCATCGCCATGTCGCCCGCGACGAGCTTGCACATCGAGGCCCAGCGCGACGCGTCCGGCGCCCCCGCCTCGACCTCGACGCAGGCCTTGTAGGTCAGCTGGCGGGCGGCCTCGATCCGGGCGTCCATGTCGGCCAGCAGGGCCTGGATCATCTGGAACTCGCCGATTCGCTGGCCGAACTGCTTCCGATCCCGGGCGTAGGCCGTGGCGACCTCGAGGGCACCCTGGGCGATGCCGACGGCCTGGGCGGCGATCCCCGGCCGCGATCGGTCGAAGGTCGCCATCGCGAGCTTCCAGCCGTCGCCTTCTTCGCCGATCCGGTTGGCGAGCGGCACTCGGACGCCGTCGAAGCTCAGCTCG
>DATEZX010000094.1:0-3881 GCA_035255225.1 Candidatus Limnocylindrales bacterium | reverse complement strand
AGGCGGTGCTCATCGCGTCGGCCGCGATCGTCATCCTCCACTCGTTCTCGAGCACGGTCGCGGGCCTGCCGAGCTTCGTCGAAACCGGCTTCCTGAAGGACATCCGGACCCAGGTCGACGATTCGACGATCGGCGGCCTCCTCGAGAAGACGACCGTGCCGGTCGTCCTGGTCGTCCTGGGTCCGTTGCTGCCGACGGCGATCAAGGACATCGTCCCGAAGACGATCCCGGGACTGCCGTCCCTGCCGGGGTTCCCGAAGGGCTGAACCGGCGACTCGCCGTCAGCGTCCGGCGAGGCGCTCCACCAGCCGATCGAGTGGCCCGACCTCGCCGACGAAGAACGAGCTGATCCCGAGGCGCTCGCGGAGCATCTCGACCTTCTCCGCGAGCGAGTCGATGGAGCCGATGAAGACGTGCGGGGACTCGGCGAGGTCCGTCAGCGAGACCTCCATGCCGGTCCGCCCGCGGATCGCGTCGGCGGCCGTTCGCAGCTCGCCGTCGAGATCGTCGGTCACGACGACCGGAGTGCCGGACGGATAGGTGTTGAACGTGAGGCCATCGAAGCGATCACCGGCGGCGTCGCGGACCCACTCGATCTTCTCGGCCGTCGCGGCCAGCGTGATCGACCGCGGGTCGCCGCCTCGGCCCGGGAGGATCCGCGGCGCGAGCCCGACGATGTCCGCCTCGCGCGCGGCGAGCTCGAGCGTCCGACGGCCACCGCCGCCGATGAAGAACGGCGGATGGGGCCGCTGGAGCGGCTTGGGCTGGCCGTCGTAGTCGGTGATCGAGTAGTGCCGGCCGACGAACGAGAACGGCGGGTCGGCGAAGGCGCCCTTGAGGATCGCGACGGCCTCCTCGAGGCGCGCCTGGCGCACCGGCGTCGGGTCGAACGCCAGGCCGAGGTGGTCGTACTCGGGCTTGTTCCAGCCCGCCCCGATCGCGACGTCCAGGCGCCCGCCCGAGAGGACGTCGAGCGACGCCAGCTCCTGGGCGAGGACCGCCGGATGCCGGAGGTCGTTGTTCAGGACGAACGCCGAGATGCGCACCCGCTCGGTGGTCGCGGCCAGCCAGGCCATGGCCGAGATCGGGCCGAGCTGGCTGATGAGGTGGTCGGGCATCGTGAGGGCGTGGTAGCCCGTCGCCTCGGCCCGCCGGGCGAGGTCTCGCAGGCCGGGGCCATCCTCGACGCCTCGTACGTCGGCCAGGAACTGGAAGGGGCGCATCGTCGGATGGTATCGGCGACCCCGGCGAACGACGGCGCCGGGGTATCGACCGCAGGGCCGGGTCGATCTACGAACAGGACCTCCGGCCCGCCCCGCGGCAGCCCGGGACCGGTAGATTCGGCCCGTGACGGCGGTGATCCAGGCCGCGGGCCTGACGCGGATGTACGGCGCCCGGCGCGGGATCCTCGATCTCGACATCGAGGTCGAGGAAGGCGAGATCTTCGGGTTCCTGGGGCCCAACGGCTCGGGCAAGACGACGACGATCCGAACGCTCCTCGGCTTCCTGCGGCCGACCCGCGGGACGGCGACGGTGTTCGGCCTCGATCCGTGGACGCGCGCCGCCGACGTCCACGGCCGGCTCTGCTATCTCGGGAGCGACCCGGCCTACCTCGGGGAGCTGACGGCGGGCCAGCAGCTCGACTACCTCGCCTCGCTCCGCGGCCTCCCGGCTGGGGCGTGGCGGGCCGTCGCCGAGCGCTTCGACCTTGACCCGTCCATCGCCGTCCGGAAGCTGTCGCGCGGCAACCGCCAGAAGGTCGGCGTCGTGGCCACCCTCATGGGCCACGAGCCGCTGCTCATCCTCGACGAGCCGACGACGGGTCTCGACCCGCTCATGCAGCACGAGTTCCTGACGGCCCTCGGCGAGGTCCGCTCGGACGGCCGGACGGTGTTCCTGTCGTCCCACAACCTGCCGGAGGTTGAGCGGAGCTGCGACCGCGTGGCGATCATCCGCGAGGGTCGCCTGGTGGAGATCTCCACGATCGAGGCGCTCCTGGCGTCCCACCGGCGCCGAGTCTCACTGACGCTCGCCGCCCCGGCTCCGGTCAGCAGCTTCGAGATCCCGAACGTGGAGCTCATCGGTGGCGCGGACGGCCGCGAGGTCCTGCTCATGGTCCAGGGCGACGTCAACCCCCTGCTCCGGCGCCTCGCCTCCCTCGACGTTCGGGACCTCACGATCACGACGCCCGACGTCGAGGAGATCTTCCTGAGGTTCTACGGCGCGGGCACCGAGGAGGCGGCCTCGTGACGGGGGCGCTCCTCGGCCTCGAGGCTCGTCGCAGCCGAACGCTGACCTTCTGGCTGGCGATCGTCGCCATCATCTACGGCGCGCTCGTCGCGGCGCTCTACCCGACGATGAAGGCGAATGCCAAGCTCCTCGAGGACTACCTCAACATCCTGCCCAAGGGGTTCCTGGCGGCGTTCGGCATGATGGGCGGCAGCCTGGTGGACCCGGGCAACTTCTTCGCCACCTACATCGGCATCTTCCTCTGGCCGATCCTCGCCGCCCTGGGCGGCATCCTGCTCGCCAGCCGGCCGGTCGCTGCCGACCTCGAGCGCGGCTTCTTAGAGCTTCCGCTTTCGACCCGAGCCTCGCGGAGCCGCTACCTCGGCCTGACGATCGCCGTCCACGCGATCGCCATCGGCGTCTTGGCCAGCGCCACGGTGGGCGGGTTCCTCGTCGTCGGCTGGCTCGTCGGCGCCGGGTTCGACAATGGGCGGCTCCTCCTCGTCGTCGTCCCCGCGGCGGCGTTCGGCCTTGCCATTCACGGGGCGACGTCGGCCCTGAGCGTCGCCACCCTCTCGCGCGGCCTGGCCGGCGGCCTCGTCGGGGGCGTGCTCCTCGGGATGTATCTCCTCGACATCGTCGCCCGGCTGCAGCCGGATTTCGAGTGGGTCGGCGCGGCCTCCGCGTTCCGGTACTTCGACGTGCGGACCCTGATCAACACCGGGGTCCTCGACGTCGGCGGGACGCTGCTGTTCCTGGCCGTCGCCCTCGGCGGCTGGGCGATCGCGATCTGGCGATTCAGGACCCGAGACCTCGTCGCCTAGCTCGCGTCGCCAGCGGCGGCGGGCAGCCACACCAGTCCGGGATCGACCCGGAAGACCTCACGGACCCGGTCGGGCGCGAGAACCTCGCCCGGGCCGCCATCGGCGACCACCCGTCCGGCATCGAGCAGGACGAGCCGGGGGAAGAAGTGCGCGGCCAGCCCGAGATCGTGGAGGACGGCCACGACCGTCGTGCCCTCCCGGCGGTTGAGGTCGGCCAGCAGCTCCATGACCTCGACCTGGTGCCGGAGGTCGAGATGGACGGTTGGCTCGTCGAGGACGAGGACCGGCGCGGCCTGGGCGACCGCCATGGCGAGCAGGACGAGCTGCCGCTCGCCGAGCGACAGCTCACGCGCGTCGCGGCCCAGCAGGTGGCCGACGCCCACCCGCTCGATCGCCTCCGCGACTGCGGCGCGGTCCGCCGGTCGCAGGCCGCGGATCGGGTGCTCGTGCGGCAGGCGCCCGAGGGCCACGACCTGCTCGACCGTCGTCGCGAATGGGAGCGTCGGCAGCTGCGGCACGACGGCGAGGCGGCGGGCGATCGCCAGCCGGTCGAGCGACGCGACGGGCCGGCCATCGAGCTCCACCCGGCCGGTGACCGGCTCCAGCAGACCCGCGAGCGCGCGCAGGAGGGTGGACTTGCCGGCGCCGTTCGGGCCGACCAGCGCGACCCGCTCCCCCGCGGCGATCTCGAGCGAGACGTCCCGAAGCGCGGGCCGGCCGCGGTAGGCGACCGTGACGCCGTCGAGGCGGACCTGGGCGCTCACAGCTCGTATGCGGTTCGGGACCGCCGGAGGAGGGCCAAGAAGAACGGCGCCCCGATGACGGCGG
>DATEZX010000093.1:0-9682 GCA_035255225.1 Candidatus Limnocylindrales bacterium | reverse complement strand
CCGGTGATCATGTTCTTGATGTAGTCGGCGTGGCCCGGGCAGTCGACGTGGGCGTAGTGGCGGTGCTCGGTCTGGTACTCGACGTGGGCGATCGCGATCGTGATCCCGCGCTCGCGCTCCTCGGGCGCGTTGTCGATCGACTCGAAGGCCCGGTACTCGCCGCCGCCCTTCAACGCGAGGTACTTGGTGATCGCCGCGGTGAGCGTCGTCTTGCCGTGGTCGATGTGGCCGATCGTGCCGACGTTGACGTGCGGCTTGGTGCGCTCGAACTTCTTCTTGGCCACGGGACCAGTCTCACTCCATCTCTCTGCGGTGGCGATCCGCGTCTCTCGGGCACGGCTTCGCCGGTGACCATCGCTTCCGGGGACCTTCAGAGGTCGGGTCTGGAGCCCACAATCGGACTTGAACCGATGACCTCTTCCTTACCAAGGAAGTGCTCTGCCGACTGAGCTATGTGGGCCCGAGGGCTTCGCGGATGGAGCCGACGACGGGACTCGAACCCGGAACCGGCGGTTTACAAAACCGCTGCTCTACCAATTGAGCTACGTCGGCGGCGCGCAGGGGCAACCAAGGGCTGCCGAAGCGCCCGGAGATGATAGGTCCCGTCGCGAGAGGCGGTCAAGCGCCGGTCGGAGCCTCGGGATCGGGCGTCGGCGCGGCCGTCGGCGCGGTCACCGGAGGATCCGCCGGCGGCGTCGGGGCCGCCGCCTCGCGCTGGCCGACCGCCTCGAAGAGCAGGATCGAGCCTGCGACGGAGGCGTTGAGCGAGCCGATCGCCCCGCGCATCGGCAGCCGGACGAGGAGATCGCACCGCCGCCGGATCGTCGCGTCGAGGCCGCGGCCCTCGCTCCCGACGACGATCGCGAGCGGACCGCGCAGGTCGGCCTCTCGGGCCGTGAGCGCCGCCTCCTGGTCGCCGCCCACGACCCGCAGTCCGCGGACGTGGAGATCGGCGAGGGCCGCGGCCAGGTCGTCCTGCGGCGCGAGGAGGAGATGCTCGGTCGCCCCGGCCGAGGCCTTCACGGCGGCCGGGCTCAGCGGGGCCTGGCGGGCGGTCGGGAAGAGGACGCCGTGCGCGCCGGCCGCCTCCGCGGTCCGGAGCAGGGTCCCGACGTTCTGGGGATCCTCGAGCGAGTCGAGGACCAGGATGAGTGGCGGCTCGGAGCGCTGGATGGCGCGGGCCAGGATCTCGTCGAGCGTCGCGAACTGCCGCGCGGAGACGACCAGGGCGACGCCCTGGTGGCCGTCGAACCCGGCCAGCGCGGTCAGGCTGCCGCCCTCGACCTCGACGATCGGGATCCGGAGGGTGGTCGCGTGGAGGACGATCTTCTCGAGCGCCTGGCGCCGCTGCGGCGTGACGAGCAGCCGGGCCGCGGGCCGGCCCGCGGCGAAGGCCTCCTCGACAGGGCGCCGGCCGGCGACCAGCTCCTCGCCCTCGCCGAGGGGCTCGGCGGGCGCGGCGGGCCTTGGGCGTGGCGGGCCGGCCAGATGTCCGCCGGCCACGTGGCGGCCACCGGTCACTGGGCGCCCGCCGGGCCTTGGGCGACCACCGGCCACCGGGCGCTCGAACGATCCGGAACGACGACTCGAGGCCGGCCGATCGGACGGCCAGGACCGGTCGGGCGGCCCGCGCCGGTCGGGCGGCGCAATCCGGTCGGGCGGCGCAAACCGGTCGGGCTGGCCGGCCTGCCACGGCGGGCGGCGGCGGCCCGGCCGTCCCTCGTCGCCTCGGTCTGGCCGCGGGGGGCGGTACCGCGGCTTCTCCTCGCCGCCGACGTCCGCGCCCGAGCCCGGAGCCGGCCCCTCGTCGGGGCGCGGCGATGGCCCGGCACCGCGCCACGGCGGCCGGCGCGCGGCATCTGGTGGTCCCGGGCGGCCGCCGGAGGGCCGCCGTCCGCGATCGCGAGGGAAGCCGCTGCCGGGGCCCGCAGGCTCGCGCCGTCCCGGCGCGCCGTCACCCCGGCCGGGCGGGCGGCCGCCGGGCGAGGCCCCGAAGCCGGCCCCGCGCCGTCCGACCGGCGGCCGCCCCCGGGGACGAGGCGCCCGGGGATCGGGCTCCGGGCGATCGTCGCGGCGGCGGGGCACCCGCGGGCTCACGCGACCGGCTCCATGGACCGCCAGCGCTGCCCGTCGCGCGTGTCCTCGACGGCGATCCCGCGGCGGGCGAGCTCGTCGCGGAGGCGATCCGACTCGATCCAGTCTCGCCGCTGGCGTGCCGCAGCCCGCGCTGCGAGCAGCTCCTCGACGACCGGCGGCAGCGCCGGTCGCTCTTCGGGCAGGATCGCGAGCACGGCATCGAGGTCGCGGAGCAACCCGGCGATCCGGGCCGCGTCGGCCGTCGACAGCGAGCGCTCGGCGATCCGCCGGTTGGCCTCGCGGACGAGGTCGAAGGTCGCTGCCAGGGCGGCCGAGACGTTCAGGTCGTCATCGAGCGCCGCCCCGAACCGGGCCCGGGCGCCGTCGAGCAGCTCGGGCAGGCTCGGGTCGTCGCTCGCCTCCTCGCGATACGCCGCCAGCGCGCCGAGCGCGGCGTCGAGCCGGGCGATCGCTGCGCCGGCCGCCTCGAGCGACGCGTCGCTGAAGTCGAGCGCCTGGCGATAGTGGACCGAGATCAGGGCGAGGCGGAGGGCTCGCGGCGACACCCCCGCCTCGAGGAGGTCGACGACCCGGGTGATGTTGCCGGTCGACTTGGCCATCTTGGCGCCATCGAGCCGGAGGTGGGCGCAGTGCAGCCAGATCCGCACGAACGGCTGGCCGGTGGCGGCCTCGCTCTGGGCGATCTCGTCCTCGTGGTGCGGGAAGACGAGGTCGACGCCGCCGGTGTGGATGTCGAACGACGGCCCGAGGTAGCGCATGCTCATCGCTGAGCACTCGACGTGCCAGCCCGGCCGGCCGGCCCCGATCGCCGTGTCCCACGACGGCTCGCCGGGCTTGGGGCCCTTCCACAGCGCGAAGTCGCGGACATCGTCCTTGTCGTACTCGTCGGCCTCGACCCGCTCGCCGACTCGCAGCTCGGCGGGGTCGAGGCGGGCGAGGCGGCCGTACGCGGGCCAGCTCGAAATGCGGAAGAAGATCGAGCCGTCCTCGGTGCGGTAGGCGTGGCCGGTGGCAAGGAGGCGCTCGATGAGCCGGACCATGTCGGGCACGTGCTCGGTCGCGGGCGGCAGGAAGTCCGGATCGGTCATCCGAAGGGCGGCGGCGTCGGCCTGGAAGCGAGCCAGCCACCGATCCGACAGCTCGGCGATCGAGACTCCCTCGGCGTTGGCGCCACGGATGATCTTGTCGTCGACGTCCGTGATGTTCATGACCCATGTCACCCGCAGGCCGCGGGCGCGGAGGTGCCGCACCAGGACGTCCGCGAACAGGAATGACCGGAAGTTCCCGACGTGGGTCGGGCCGTAGACGGTCGGTCCGCAGGAGTAGATCCGGACATGGCCGGCCTCGAGTGGGACGAGCGTCTGCCGGGCGCCGGTGAGGGTGTCCTGGAGCGAGACCGTCATCCTGGACGCTCCGGCGAGGCCGACGACGATGACGAGGCCGTCGAGGTCGACACGGTCGTCGACCTCGATGAGGCCGACGAGGCCGGCCGGTCCGACGGCATCATCGGTTCCAGGGTCGCGACGACGTGAGCCGCGATCGCCCGCCCCTCGCCCTCGGGGCCCTGCAGGTTGCCGGTCGAGGCCTTGGTCGACACGCACTCCGGAGCCACGCCGAGGAGCTCGGCCAGCCGGTCGCGGATGGCGTCCAGGTGGGTCGCGAGTCGCGGCCGGGCGCCGACGATGACGAGGTCGAGGCCCGCCGGGCGCCAGCCCGCCGTCGCGAGGCGGGCGAGCGTCGCCCCGACGAGATCCGCGCTGTCCACGCCGCGGGGCGTGCGATCGTCGGCCGGGGCGAGGCGACCCAGGTCGCCCAGCCCGGCGGCGCCGAGGAGGGCATCTGCGACGGCATGCAGGACGACGTCACCATCAGAGTGGCCGTGGAGCCGGGGGGCGCCCGGGATCTCGAGGCCCCCGAGTCGAAGGGGCGCCCCGGGTCCGAAGGGGTGGCGGTCACGCCCCAGCCCGATGCGCGGCGCCAGCGCCGCGACGTCGTGCACCTCCCCGCTCGCGGCCCAGCCCCCGGCGCTGGTCGCGGCCGGGGCGATGTCACCGGCCATCGTCAGTCGTGGCGGAGCTGGGCGAAGATCATCCGCCCGGCGACGGTCTGGAGGACCCGGGTGACGGTGACGTCAAGCTCGCTGTCGATCGACCTGGCGCCGCCCTCCACGACGACCATGGTCCCGTCGTCGAGGTAGCCGACGCCCTGGCCGGGATCCTTGCCGGGCTGGATGACCCGGACGTGGAGCTCCTCGCCCGGCAGGAGGGCCGGCTTGACGGCGTTGGCCAGCGAGTTGAGGTTCATGACCCGGACACCCTGGAGGTCGGCGATCCGGTTGAGGTTCAGGTCGTTGGTCAGGATCGGACGGCCGTTGCGGCGGGCGAGCTCCACCAGCTTGGAGTCAACCTCGGCCACCCCCGGGGCGTCCTCGTCGGTGACCTCGACCGCGACCACGCCGGCCTTGCGCATCCGGCCCAGGATCTCGAGGCCCCGCCGGCCCCGGGTGCGGCGGAGGTTGTCGGCACTGTCGGCGAGGCGCTGGACCTCGTCGAGGACGAACCGCGGCACGACGAGCGTGCCGTAGAGGAACCCCGACTCGGCGATGTCGGCGATCCGTCCGTCGATGATCGCGCTCGTGTCGACGAGGATTCGCGGACCGTCCGGCTCGGCGACCTCGCCGGCCGGGCGCCGCAGGATGCCGATCCCCTCGGCCGCCGCGAGCAGGTCGTGGCGCTTGGCGACCGTCAGCCCGACCATCGCCAGGCCGAGGACGATCGAGATGCCGAGCGGCGCGATCGTCCCGATCGGCGGCGGGAGCGCGGCCACGGGCAGGCCGAGGAGGAGCCCCAGGACCAGGCCCAGGAACAGCCCGACGATGGCGGTGACGAACTCGAGGGTCGAGAGCTGCTGGACGGATCGCAGCGCGGCCATGGCCGGGATCACCGTCAGGTACGGCAGGAGCGAGAACCCGAGGACCGTCCAGGCCACGACCCAGGCGATCGACAGGGCAGCCTCGGCCGGCGCCTCGTCGAACACGGCGAGGTGCTGGATGATCAGGACGATCCCGGTCAGGCCGCCGAGGGCGGCCCCGAGGATTCGGATCGAGCGGATCACGGACGGGCCTCTGCGACGAAGCGATCCGCCGGGGGACGAGGCGGGACCGCCGGTGAACGCCGGCATCACCGCCGGCGCGGCGGTCAGCCTAGCACCGGCCGACCGACCTCCGCCGCACTCCGAGCGGCTCGACCACCGTCGCCGCGATCGGCCGGGCTTGGCGCGCCGAGCGCCGCCCGGATCGCGTCCTTGAGGGTGGCGACGGCGACGACCTCCAGCCCCTCGATCGACGGCAGCGCGGCGCGGGCCGGCCGAGCGACGATCGCCCGATCGAAGCCGAGCCGCGCCGCCTCGCGCAGCCGGCGCTCCAGGCCGGCGACCGGCCGGAGCTCGCCGAGGAGGCCGACCTCACCGACGGCGACTGTGCCGAGCGGGACCGCCCGGTCGCGGAACGACGAGGCGAGGGCCAGGGCCAGCGGCAGGTCGAGACCCGGCTCTGCCACCGACAGCCCGCCGGCCAGGTTGGCGTAGACGTCCTGGCTCCCGACCGCCAGCCCGGCGCGGCGGGCCAGGACGGCGAGGAGCAGGGCGAGGCGGCTGGGGTCGACGCCCGAGACGCGCCGCGCGGGCGTTCCGTAGCCGGCCGGCGACACGAGCGCCTGGACCTCCACGAGGACTGGCCGGCTGCCCTCCATCGTCGCCGCGACGATGCTCCCGGGCGCCTCGGCATCGTGCTCGACGAGAAACGCCCGGGCCGGATCCGCGACCTCGACGAGGCCCGTCTCGTCGAGCTCGAAGACGCCGATCTCCTCGGTCGACCCGAAGCGGTTCTTGGCGGCCCGCAGCAGGCGCAGCGTGCCGCCTCGCTCGCCGCCGAGCTCGACGACCGCGTCGACGATGTGCTCGAGCGTCTTCGGGCCGGCGATCGAGCCGTCCTTCGTCACGTGGCCGACGAGGACCACCGCGATGCCCTCGGTCTTCGCCAGCTCCATGAGTCGCAGGGCCGACTCACGGACCTGGCCGACGCTCCCGGCGGGGCCCTCGAGCTCCTCGACGGTCATCGTCTGGATCGAATCGACGACGACGGCGACCGGCGACGTGACCCGGGCCACCTCGACGATCCGGCCGACGTCGCTCGCCGCCAGCACGGCGATGGCATCGCCCGACGGTCCCGCCGTCATCCCGAGGCGCCGCGCCCGGAGGCGAACCTGGGCGGCCGACTCCTCGCCACTGACGTACAGGACCTGGCGGTCCGGCGCCGCCCGAACGATCCCCGCCGCCGCCTGCAGCAGGAGGGTTGACTTGCCGACGCCGGGCTCGCCGCCGACGAGGACGAGCGAGCCGGGGACGAGGCCGCCACCCAGGACGCGATCAAGCTCTCGCAGCTCGGTCGCGATGCGAGCCACGGCCGGCTCGGCGATGTCGGCCAGCCGTACGGGCTCGGCCCCGCCGCTCGATCCAACGCCTGATCCCGCGCGCCCGGCCCCACGGCTCGCAACCGGCCGGACGACCGTCTCGACGAGGGTGTTCCAGGCAGCGCACGACCGGCACTGGCCCTCCCAGCGGAGGAAGTCCGCGCCGCAGGCCTGGCAGACGAAGCGGGTCTCGGCCCGGGCCACGGCAGGCCTAGCTGACTTCGACCGGCGTCTTCGCCTCGGCGGCCCCGATCGTGAGGTCGGCATCCGGGTCGCGATCGACGACGATCGTGGCCCCGGCCTCGTAGCGGTTCAGGAGGAGGTGCTCCGCGAGCACGTCCTCGATCTTGTTCTGGATGACCCGTCGCAACGGCCGAGCTCCGAAGGCCGGATCCCAGCCGAGCTCGATCAGGCGGTCCTTGGCGGCCTGGGTGACCTCGAGGATCATGCCCTGGGCCTTGAGCTGGTCGCGGACCCGGCGGAGCATCAGGTCGACGATCTGGCGGATCTCGTCCACCGTCAGTGACCGGAACACGACGGTCGCGTCGATGCGGTTCAGGAACTCGGGCCGGAAGTTGTTCTTCAGCTCGGCCTGGACCTTGTCCTTCATGAACTCGTAGGACGACTGGGCCCGCGACTCCGCGCTGTCCGCCACCGCCCGGAAGCCGAGCGAGGCACCGGTCTGGAGCTGCCTGGCGCCGAGGTTCGAGGTCATGATGATGATCGTGTTCCGGAAGTCGACCCGGCGGCCCTTGGCGTCGGTCAGCTGGCCGTCCTCCAGGATCTGGAGCAGGATGTTGAAGACCTCCGGATGGGCCTTCTCGACCTCGTCGAGGAGCACCACCGCGTAGCTCTTGCGGCGGACGGCCTCGGTCAGCTGGCCCCCCTCGTCGAAGCCGACGTAGCCGGGCGGGGCGCCCACGAGCCGGCTGACGTTGTGGCGCTCCATGAACTCGCTCATGTCGATCTTGATGAGCGAGTCCTCGCTGCCGAACATGAACTCGGCAAGGGCGCGGGCGAGCTCGGTCTTCCCGACGCCGGTCGGGCCGAGGAAGATGAACGAGCCGATCGGCCGTTTCGGATCCTTGAGCCCCGCCCGGGCGCGCCGGACGGCCTTCGAGACAGTCTCGATGGCCTCCTGCTGCCCGATGACCCGCTGGTGGAGCGCGTCCTCCATGTGGAGCAGCCGCTCCGACTCCTCCTGGGCGATCCGGGTGACCGGGATCCCGGTCCACATCGCGACGACCTGGGCGATCTCCTCGTCGTCGACCGTGGGGGCGTCGCCGGCGACGCTCGACTGCCACTCGCCCCGCAGGGCCTCGACCCGCTCGCGGACCTCGGCCTCCTGCTCGCGAAGCTTCGCGGCGGCCTCGTAGTCCTGGGTGTTGATCGCGGCGTCCTTCTCCTTGGTGACGCGGTCGAGCTCGCGCTGAGCCTCCCGCAGCGGCGGCGGGGCAGAGGCGTGCCGGAGCCGGACGCGGGAGGCCGCCTCGTCGATGAGGTCGATGGCCTTGTCCGGCAGGTGGCGGTCGGTGATGTAGCGGATCGACAGGTCGGCGGCGGCCCGGACGGCGTCGTCGGTGATCGTGACCTTGTGGTGCTGCTCGTAGCGCTCGCGGATGCCTAGGAGGATCTCGATCGTCTGGTCGAGGGTCGGCTCCTCGACCATGACCGGCTGGAAGCGCCGCTCGAGGGCGGCGTCGCGCTCGATGTACTTGCGGTACTCGTCGAGGGTCGTCGCGCCGATGCACTGCAGCTCGCCGCGCGACAGCGGCGGCTTGAGGATGTTCGCGGCGTCGATGGCACCCTCGGCCGCACCGGCGCCAACGAGGGTGTGGAGCTCGTCGATGAACAGCACCGCGTCGTTCGTGTTCCGGAGCTCCTCGATGATCTTCTTGAGCCGCTCCTCGAACTCGCCGCGGTACTTCGTCCCGGCGACGAGCGAGCCGATGTCGAGCGTCAGGACCCGCTTGTTCAGGAGGATGTCCGGCACGTCCCCGGCGACGATCCGGTGGGCGAGGCCCTCGGCGATCGCTGTCTTGCCGACGCCCGGCTCGCCGATGAGGGCGGGGTTGTTCTTGGTCTTCCGGCCGAGGATCTGGATGACCCGCTCGATCTCCTTCTCGCGGCCGATGACCGGGTCGAGCTTGCCGGCCCGCGCGGCCTCGGTGAGGTTGATGCCGAGGGCGTCGACCGTCGGGGTCTTGGAGCTGCGCTTGGTCTCCTGGGCAGGCCCGACCGAGGAGCTCTGGGACAGGACCCGAATGACCTCGTGGCGGACCTTGTCGAGGTTGACGCCGAGCGATTCGAGGACGCCGGCGGCGATGCCCTCGCCTTCGCGGACGAGGCCGAGCAGCAGGTGCTCCGTGCCGATGTAGTTGTGGCCGAGGCGTCGGGCCTCGTCGATCGCCAGCTCGATGACGCGCTTGGCCCGCGGGGTCAGGCCGACCTCGCCGACGACCGGCCGATCACCGCGACCGATGATGAACTCGACCGCCGTCCGGACCTTGGCGAGCTCGACGTTCATGTTCTCGAGCACGCGTGCCGCGACGCCCTCGCCCTCGCGGACCAGGCCCAGGAGCAGGTGCTCCGTGCCGATGTAGTTGTGGTTGAACCGCTGCGCCTCGTCCTGCGCGAGCGTCAGGACCTTGCGTGCTCGATCCGTGAACTTGTCGAAGCGCTCCATGGCGTCGAACGCCCGTTCCCCTTCCGCGCCCTCAGGCGACCGGGCCATGCTAGCACGCGATCGTTTCGGCTCGGACCGGCCCCGAATGGCCACCCGTCACGGTCCGGAGACGCGAAAGCCCGCCGGCTGCGCCGGCGGGCATCGCGGAAATCGAGCGTGCCGGAGCGGCTACTCGGCCTTCTCGGCCTCGGGCTCTGCGGCCTCGGGCTCTGCGGCCTCGGCCAGCTCCGCAGCATCGGCCGCCGGGACGTTCGTCTGTTGCGCGGCACCCACCGACTCCTCGGTCGCCGTCTCGACTGCCTCCGCGGCATCGGCCTCGGCGGCCATCGCGTCGGGGGTCGCCTCGGGAACGCCCTCGGCGGCGGCCTCGGGAGCCTCAGCCTCGCTGGGGGTCTCGTTCGCGGTAGTCTCCGTCGCGGCCTCGGGCGCC
>DATEZX010000092.1:0-2102 GCA_035255225.1 Candidatus Limnocylindrales bacterium | reverse complement strand
ACCGCCTCGGGCTCGGTGGCCTGGTCGAGCGGTGACTTCGTCGTGCTCACGAGCGCCCTGCCGGCCCCACCGGCCGGCCTGGTCTACCGCTGCTGGCTCCAGTGGGCCGGCCAATGGGCGGCCGTCGGATCGATGGATTTCGCCGGCTCGACGGCGTACTGGTCCGGTCCGACGGGCACCTGGGCCAGGGTGCTCGCGGACCCCGGCACCCGCTTCGTCGTGACGGCCGAGGCGGCCGGCTCGGCCGGCCAGGCCCCGGCCGGCGCCGTCCTCCTGGAGGCGGGCCTCGGGACCTAGGCCGTTCGTAGGCCGTTCGGCCTCACCTGCCCGGCGGACTCGGCAGGCCTACCGGCGGCGCCGCGGGTTCGGGCGGCGGCCGCGCGCCTCGCCAGCGGCCGGGCCGGCGGTCGACGCCTGCGCCGGCGGCACGAAGGGCAGGTCCTGCTGGTCGACGAGCCCGGCGCGAACGATGCGCCGCAGCTCCCCATCGGTTGCCGGGTCGGTCTCGACCGGTTCATAGGCTGCGAGCCGCCGCTCGACCTCGGCGATCGCCCGGCGATTCGCGTCCAGCGCCCCGGCCCTGGCCCACGCCTCGCGGTTGTCGCGGTCCCACAGGCGGCCGGGCAGGTAGAGCTCCGACGGCCAGTGGCGGGTGGTGTGGTCGGCGGTGATCAGATGCTGCTCGGCGAGCAGCTCGTCGACGAGAGCCCGGGTCGGGAGGTCATCGGCCGGCTCGACGTCCCGGACGAAGCGCAGGGCCTGGCCGCACAGCTCGTCGTCGAGGACGAGCTTGGCCAGGCTGAAGACCAGCAGGAAGTCGAGCATGCCGGGCCCGCTGACGCTGTTGACCCCGGCCAGCGCGGCGAGGAGCGCCGACCCGAACGTCTCGGCCCCGGCCTGGGCATCGATCTCCTTGGCGTCGGAGAGGGCCATGTACGCCTGCGTCGGCAGGCCCAGGTACTTGGCCACGGCGACGTAGGCGACGTCGAGCTGCTGGGCCTCGATGGCGGCCATCGGCGAGCTGGCGATGCGCATGTGGAACGTCGCCGGCGCCCCGCCGAAGAGGACCGGCGCGCCGGGTCGCAGCAGCTGGGCCATCGTGATCCCGGCCAGCACGTCGACCGTGTGGAAGACCGTCGCGCCGACGGGCGTCACCGGGGCAATGAGGCCCATCAGCGTCACCGGCACGATCTCGACCGGGATCCCCGCCTCGACGCAGTCGATGAGGTTCTGGCAGGAGTCCTCGCTGTACCGGAAGTTGCCTGTCGCGGTGATCGTGAAGATCGACATCGGCCGGGCGGCGAGATCGGCGCGGTCGTGGCGGAAGCAGGTCAGCAGCTCGGCCATCCGCCCGACGCCGTGCTCGGTGAACGCGCCCGAGACGATCGGCCGCCTGGTGTTCGTGAGGGCCAGGTAGAGCCGCCAGGCATCCGAGACCCCGGCCTCGATGTCGTCGTTCGTCGAGAACGCGGTGGCCAGGTAGGCGATGTGCTCGAGGCCGTCCCCGAGGCGCACGTACTCGACGAAGTCAGCGGTGGTCGCGAGGCGGACCTCGCCGGTCCGATGGTCGAGGACCTTCAGGCCGCTCGAGCCTGGCACGAAGTGGACGCGGTCACCGCCGAGGTCGGCGTGCTGGTTGCCGTCGCGGTCGTACAGCACGATCGATGTCGGCGCCGAGGCGATCGCGCCCTCGACCACGTCGGGCGGGAACAGCACCCGGCCCGCGTCGGTCGTCGGCAGCCCGTGGTCCAGGAGGTGCTCCCGGAGCGCGCGTCCCCGGACCTCCATGCCGACCTCGGCGAGGAGGCGCTTGGCCTCGCCGACGATGGCCTCGACGAGCGTTGGCTCGAGGACCTGGAGCCGCGGGCGCATGGCCCGAATTGTGCGGCCGGCCGGCGCCGCCGATGTCAGTCGAGCGACACCCGTTCGTGCCAGGCCGGCACGTGGACATCGAGACCGAGGGCCTGGACCTTCGGAGCGAGCGCGGCCTGAGCGTCGGGGTCGCCGTGGACCAGGAAGACACGACGGGTCGGCGTGCCCCCGGTGGCGGTAGCGGGGCTGCCCGTGGCGGAAGCGGGGCTGCCCGTGGCGGTAGCGGGGCT
>DATEZX010000091.1:0-6946 GCA_035255225.1 Candidatus Limnocylindrales bacterium | reverse complement strand
GTGCCGGCCGTCGTCGACCTCGCGGCCATGCGCGACGCGATGGCCGACCTCGGCGGCGACCCGGGGCGCGTCAATCCGCTCGTCCCGGCGGACCTCGTCATCGACCACAGCGTCCAGGTCGACGCCTTCGGAACGCCCGCCGCCTTCGCCTTCAACGTCGCCCGCGAGTACGAGCGCAACGGCGAGCGCTACCAGCTCCTGCGCTGGGCCCAGACCGCATTCCGCGACCTGCGCGTCGTGCCGCCGGGCACGGGCATCGTCCACCAGGTGAACCTCGAATACCTGGCCACCGTCGTGACCGACCGTGCCGACCCGGACGGCAGCCGCATCGCGTTCCCCGACACCGTCGTGGGGACCGATTCGCACACGACGATGATCAACGGCCTGGGCGTCCTGGCCTGGGGCGTCGGCGGGATCGAGGCCGAGGCGGCGCTGCTCGGCCAGCCGATCTACATGCCGATGCCGCGCGTCGTCGGGGTGCGCCTGTCGGGCGAGCTGCCGCGCGGCTCGACCGCGACCGACCTCGTCCTCGTCGTCACCCAGATGCTCCGCGGGTTCGGCGTCGTCGGCGCGTTCGTGGAGTTCACCGGCGACGGCCTCGCCGGCCTCGGGCTCGCCGACCGGGCGACGATCTCGAACATGAGCCCCGAGTTCGGGGCGACCTCGACCCTCTTCCCGATCGACGACGAGACCCTCGCCTACCTCCGCCTGACCGGCCGGCCGGCCGAGCGGGTCGCCCTCGTCGAGCGCTACGCCAAGGAGCAGGGCCTGTGGCGCGCCCCGGGGGACGGCCCCGAGTTCGACGTGGCACTGACCCTCGACCTCGCCACCGTCGAGCCATCGGTCGCCGGCCCGAAGCGACCCCAGGATCGCGTCCCGCTGCCGCTCCTGAAGGGCAACTTCCGGTCGATCTTCCCGGCACGGATGGAGCCTCTCGACGAGGCCGCGGCCGAGGCGGTCCGGCCCGAGGGCGGCGTCGTCGAGGAGTCGTCGGCCGAGTCCTTCCCGGCCAGTGACGCCCCGTCGTTCGCGGCAGCCAGCGCCGCCGACCAGCCGGCGCCGCCGATCCCGACGCCGATCGACCTCGATGCCGACTGCCCGTATCCCACCTATCGGTTCGAGAAGGACGGCACCAGGGCCAAGATCCGAACCGGCTCGGTCGTCATCGCGGCCATCACGTCCTGCACCAACACCTCGAACCCGACGGTCATGGTCGGCGCGGGGCTGCTGGCGCGGAACGCGATCCAGAAGGGGCTCCATGTCCCGCCGACGGTCAAGACGTCGCTCGCGCCCGGCTCGAAGGCCGTCACGCGCTATCTCGCCGACGCCGGCCTGATGGAGCCCCTCGAGAGACTCGGCTTTGCCCTCGCCGGCTACGGCTGCACGACGTGCATCGGCAACTCCGGACCGCTCGACGAAGCCGTCGCGACCCAGATCGAGTCCCACGAGCTGGTCACCGCCGCGGTCCTCTCGGGGAACCGCAACTTCGAGGGTCGGATCCACCCACTCGCCCGCGCCAGCTATCTCGCGTCACCGCCGCTCGTGGTCGCCTTTGCCCTGGCCGGCCGGATCGACGCCGACCTGTCGAGCGAGCCGGTCGGGATCGCCGACGACGGGGCGCCCGTGTACCTCTCGGAGATCTGGCCCTCAGCCGACGAGATCCGGAGCGTCATCCGCGACGCGGTCGATCCGCAGATCTTCCGTGAGACGTATGCGACGGTCTTCGACGGGGACGACCGCTGGCGGGCCCTGCCGGTCCCGTCGGGCGACCGCTACGCGTGGGACCCGGCCTCGACGTACGTCGCCCGGCCGCCGTTCTTCGACGGGATGGGCCACGAGCCGCCGCCGCTGCGGGACATCGTCGGGGCACGGGTCCTCGCGGTCCTCGGCGACTCGGTCACGACGGACCACATCTCGCCCGCCGGCTCGATCGCGGCCTGGTCGCCCGCCGGCGCCTGGCTCCAGGAGCACGGCGTCACACCCCTCGAGTTCAACTCCTACGGCGCGCGGCGCGGCCACCACGAGGTCATGGCCCGCGGGACGTTCGGCAACATCCGCCTGCGGAACGCGCTGGTCGAGAAGGAGGGGCCGTACACCCGCCACTTCCCGAGCGGCGAGGAGCTGTTCATCTTCGACGCCGCGACCCGCTACGCCGCCGAGGGCGTGCCGCTCGTCGTCATCGCCGGCAAGGAGTACGGCTCGGGGTCGTCGCGCGACTGGGCCGCCAAGGGCCCGCTGCTGCTCGGGATCCGGGCCGCGATCGCCGAGACCTACGAGCGAATCCACCGCAGCAACCTCGTCGGCATGGGCATCCTGCCGCTGCAGTTCCTGCCCGGCGAGAACGCGGCGTCGCTCGGCCTGACGGGTCGCGAGACGCTCACCATCCGGGGCGTCGCCGCCGGTCCGCGGCCCCACCAGCGGCTGACGGTCGAGGTGACGGACGAGGCCGGCACGGCCTGGACCTTCGAGACGATCTGCCGCCTCGACGGCGCGATCGAGGTCGACTACTTCCGCGCCGGCGGCATCCTGCCCGCCGTCCTGCGCCGGATCGCCTCCGCCTGACGCCCCCGGCGGCGCGGGCGATCCGCCCGGATCCCCCGGGCCAGCATGGTCGACGCCCCCGGAGGTGAACCCCGGAGGCGTCGAGTTGGAGGAGAGCCCACGGGGGTCCAATCCCGTGAGCGCCCGTCAGACGGCCGCTCGAGGCCCGGCGTGACGGGCTTCATGACCTACGACCCTGACCCCGCATCACCAGCGCCTTCCATGCTGCGGCCGCAACCTCGTTGTTGGGTGCCCGTGCCGTGGATCGTCAGCGCCTCGCCAGCCTTCGATCGGTGGTCGCCCTCGCGTTGTCGGGCGTCGCGCTCGTCGCCTGCTCGGCCATGCCGTCGACGTCGCCCGTCGTGGCGAGCCCGAGCCCGGCGGCCTCATCGGCGCCGACGATGACTCCGCAGCCGACCTCGAGCCCGGTACCGCCCCCGCCCTCGCCTTCCTCCTCGCCGACGGCTGCCTGCGTCGACGCGGCCACCCACGATCTCCTGAACGACTTCGGCCAGGACCTGGAGGGCGTTGGCGGAGCCCTCGGCCATGGGGACCCCTCGATGGCCCTCACGGAGGCGCGCCGCGCCGCCTCGGAGGCGCGCGAGCTCATGCCGCTGGCCGAGTCGACATGGCCTCAGGCGGTCGAGCATCTCCAACTGTCTGCGGCGGCGCTCGATCGGGTGGCGATCGCGATCGCGGCTGACGCCGACGTGAACCCGTGGTACCAGACGGCCTGGGCCGAGGAGGACGCGGCCCGCACTGCCATCTTGTCCGGCGGTCCGTGCTCCAGCCCCCGGGCGAGCTCGGGCGGCTGAGGCAACGCCGGCCGCTGGCCCGACGGGCGATCAGTCTGGGATGCGGTCTCCGGGAACGAGGGGCATCTGGCGAAGCCTGACGCCGGTGGCGTCGAAGATCGCGTTTGCGATCGCCGGTGCGAGCGCGACGATCGGTGTCTCGCCGGCGCCCGCCGACGGCACCTCGGGCCGGTCAAGGAGGACGACCTCGATCGGCGGGAGGTCGGTGATCCGCGGCACCCGGTAGTCGGTCATCGAGGCGTTCGTCAGGACGCCGCCCGCCTCATAGTGGACGGCCTCGAAGAGCGCGCCGCCGAGGCCCATCGAGGTCGCGCCCTGGACCTGGTTGGTCAGGGCATCGGGATTGACGATCCGGCCGCAATCGAAGGCGACGACGATCCGGGTGAGCTGTGGCCGTCGGTCGTCGCCGACCCGCAGCTCGACGGCCGTCGCGACCCGAGACTCCTTCTCGATCCCGCCGGCGATCCCCAGGCCGGTGCCCGGCTCACGCTCCCGCCTCCACTCGATCCGGTCCGCGGCTGCCCGGAGGACGGCGGCGAGACGCTCATCCTCGAGGTGGGTCAGGCGCAGCTCGAGCGGGTCGATCTCGAGCGCCACGGCGATCTCGTCCATCGCCGATTCGCGGGCGAAGTGGTTGGCCGTCGCGGCCAGCGCGCGGTAGGAGCCCTGCCGGAGCGGCGAGGCGGCGGCCTGGTAGTCGAGTCGCTGGTTGGGGACCTCGTATGGCCCTGCCAACCCGAACGATCCGGAGTTGAGGTTCGTCATCTGCCAGGCGGTGAGCCGTCCATCACGGCTTGCCCCAGCCAGGACGTCGATCACCGCGGCGGGTCGGACGTAGCCGTGACGGAACTCGTCCTCCCGGCTCCAGCGGACCTTCACCGGCACCGCGGCCGCGCGCGCGAGGCGCGCCGCCTCGACGGCCACCTCGCCGGCGTGCTTGCCGCCGAAGCCACCGCCGAAGTCGGGAACGATGACCCGGACCGACGCCTCGGGGATCGCGAGCGCCGCGGCGACCTCCTCCCGAACCCCGAACGGCACCTGCGTCCCCGTCCAGACGGTCAGCCGGCCGTCCTCGCCCCACTCGGCCACGGCGGCCCGCGTCTCCATCGGGACATGGGCGATGAAGGCCGTCCGGTACGTCGCCTCGAGGTGGACCTGGGCGGCTGCGAGGGCGTGATCGACGTCGCCGGCCTCGCGATGGAAGCCGCCTTCCCAGCCCTCGTCCTCGACGGGATGGCCACGCAGGTGCGGTTCCAGATCGGCCTCGCCGGGAACGTCGGGCAGGTCCCACTCCGGCATGACGCGCGCGAGTGAGCGCCGCGCCTGGCCCGGCGACGCGGCCACGACTCCGACGAACGAGCCGTCGTGGACGACGGTGAGCCCGTCGGCTGGCACGTCGGCGAGGTCGACCGATCGCAACTCGGCGCCGGCCGCGGGGGGCCGCAGGACCTGGCCATGGCGCAGGCCCGGCCGGTGGAGGTCGGACGGGTAGCGCTTCGATCCGGTCACGATCGACCGTCCGGTCAGCCGAGCCACACCCGCGCGGCTGTGTATCGCCGCGGTCGGCGATCCGCTGTCGGTCGGCGATCTGCCGCTGGTCGTCTCCGAGGCCGTCCGTGCGGCATGACGCTCGCGACGGTCCGCGGTCTCGACCCGCCGCAGCCCCCGGACGAGCGCGCCGATGCTCCCCGGTGACCCGTCCTGGGCCCGCGCGAGGGCGGCGAGGATGCCGCGCGCGGCCGCTCCCGCGATCCGGAGCTCGCGCCCGGCGTCCGGCGTCGAGCGACTGCCGAACGTCCCTTCGTCATGGGGACAGAGATCGGTGTCGCCCATGACGAGCCGGACGTCCTCGAGCGGCACCCCGACCGCCTCCGCGACGAGGATCGACAGGCCGGTTCGGTTGTCCTGGCCGGCATCGACCTTGCCGGTGAAGGCCGTCACGAGCCCGTCCGCGCCGACGTGGAGCCATGCCCCGGCTGACGTCGACCAGCCGCCCGACCAGTCAGGCTCGGCGACCACGACCAGGCCGTCGGGCAGGACGTCGAACCAGTCGCGCTCGGCGGTCGGGGTCATGTCCCAGGGCGCCTTCGGACGGACGTCGAGCGCGACCGGCGGAGCGACGACTCCGGCCTCCGGCGGCGTCCCGGCGATGCCTGGCACATGTTCGGGCTGGTTCACTCGGCCGCCTGCTGCCCGCCGGACGGCCGCGAGGATGCGCGGGTAGGTGCCGCAGCGGCAGACGTTGTCAGCGAGGCCGGCCCGGATGGCCGCGTCGTCGGGCTCGGGCGTGGCCTCGAGGAGAGCGACCGTCGACAGGATCATTCCGGGCGTGCAGTAGCCGCACTGGAACGCGCCCTCGTCGAGGAACGCCTGTTGCACTGGGTGCATTGCCCCCGGCGCGGCCAGGCCCTCGATCGTCAGGACCGGCCGGCCGGCTGCCGCGGACAGCCATGTCCGGCAGCTTCGCACCGGCCGATCGTCGAGCAGGACGGTGCAGGCGCCGCAGACGCCCTCGCCGCAGCCCGGCTTCGGGCCCGTGACGTCGAGCTCGTCGCGCAGGACCCCGAGGAGGCTCCGGTCCGGCTCGCGGGTGACCTCGGTGGCGACGCCGTTGACGACCAGCCGGAGGCTAGACGACGGCTCGGTCGGCTGCACCGGTTCAGGCTAGTCCGTCGCGGCGCCCGGGGCCTCGCGGGGTCGCAACGCTCCGAACCAGGCGCGCGTTCACCTGTCGGCCGGCCGCATGGACCCGCGGATGATCTGGCTCGGCCTGACCCGCCGGCCAGCGACCCCGAGCGATCCGAGTGCCGGCGCGCGGCGTACCACGAGGCAAGGAGGTGGCCGTGAGACCACGACATCACTTCGGCATCCTGGGGCTGCACCTGCGCCCGACGGCGGTCCTTGCGTGGATCAGCTTGGCCCTCGTCGTCGCGGCCTGCGGCGGCGGTGGAGCCCACTACTGAGCACGCCGAGAAGGACGCGGTGGTCGGTGCCCTCGCAGGCCCACAGGGGCGAGTGACCGAGGGGGTCGTCGGGGCCGCGACGTCCTGCCCCTCGCCCGAAGCGAGCATCGAGAGACGCGAGAGCAGAGCCGAAGCCCCGCTCTCCGAATTGGTGATCCTGGTGGGCGATACTGGGAGACCTAAGAGGGGCCGGCGCTACCAACGGTACTTCGTCCTCAGTTCGCCAACGGCCGCGTCGATTCGTCATCTGCCCGGAGCGTCGCGCCGCGATCGACCTCATCAGACCGTGCTTTGAGGATCTGCGCGACGCCGTCAATGATCTAAGCGGTGTCTGTTCGACCCGCAGGACTCGAGGGCGCGCAGTTGCTCCTTCGCCCGACGCCGCGACGGCCGGTGACGGGCGGTCGAGAAGCTTCGCGCGCGTCAGCGCGTCAGAGCCCCACCGGATACCAGTCGACGGGGCTGTCGGCGTGTCGGAGCAGGTACGGGCTGGTCGAGCTCGTGAGACGGTCCGCCAATCCCATCAGTCTTCCACTGGGCCGGGGTGTGCCATTCTTGGCGGCGTGACTCACGAGAGCAGAGTGCAGGTGTCGCTCGTGCAGCTCAACACCGCACTCGGCGAATCGA
>DATEZX010000090.1:0-2555 GCA_035255225.1 Candidatus Limnocylindrales bacterium | reverse complement strand
TCGGCGCGCCGAACAAGCCGGGCCAGATCAATCCCGCGTGGATCGGCAAGGACGCGTCGGCGATCCTCGCGGAGATCGGGATCCGCGTCGACGGCGACGTCCGCCTCGCCGTCGCGGAGGTCCCGCGCGAGCACAGCCTCGTCTGGACCGAGCAGATGATGCCCGTCATGCCCGTCGTGCGCGTCCCGACGGTCGACCAGGCGATCGACCTGGCCGTCCGCTCCGAGCACCGCTTCCGGCACACGGCGTCGATCCACTCCACCAACGTCGAGACGATCACCCGCATGGCCCGCGCGATGAACTGCAGCATCTTCGTCGCCAACGCTCCCAACTACGCCGGCCTCGGCGAGGGTGGCGAGGGCTTCTGCTCGTTCTCGATCGCCTCCCCCACCGGCGACGGCCTCACCCGGCCACGCACGTTCTCGCGCGAGCGGCGGATCACCGTCGTCGGCGCGCTGCGGATCGTCTGAGCATGACCGACCCGTCGCCGATCGCGCCGGCGCTCGCGCTCGTCGAGCTCGACTCGATCGCGATCGGGATCGAGGCCGGCGACGCGATGGCAAAGCGTTCGCCCATCGACGTCCTGTACGCCGGGACCGTCCACCCGGGCAAGTACCTGGTGCTGGTCGGCGGCGCGGTGGCCGACGTCGAGGAAGCGCTCGACGCGGGGCGCGCGGTTGGTGGGTCGTCGATCCTGGATACGGTGCTGCTCGCCGACATCCACCCGGACGTCGTCGCGGCGCTGCGGGGGACCCGTCGCACGACGGCGAGCGAGGCGCTCGGCATCATCGAGACGCAGACGGTCGCGGCGATCATCGAGGCGGCCGATGCGGGCGTGAAGGGCGCTCGGGTGCGACTGCTGGAGCTGCGGCTCGCGGACGACATCGGCGGCAAGGCCTACCTGCTGTTCGGCGGCCCGGTCGCGGACGTCGAGGCGGCCGTGGAGATCGGCCACGCGCGGATCGCCGGGCCGGGTCGGGCGATCGCCCGGGTGATCCCGCAGCTCCACGGTGAGATGCGCGCCAACCTCGAGGCCGACGCCCGCTTCCGGGAGCGCCTCGGCACCGGCGGGGATGCCTGACGTGCAGCTGGCGCGGGTGATCGGAACGGTCGTCGCGACGCAGAAGGCCGCGGGCCTCGAGGGTGCGCGGTTCCTGGTGGTGCAGCCGCTCCAGCGCTCCGGGGCGCCGTCGGGCTTGCCCGCGGTGGCCGCCGACGCGGTCCAGATGGCGGGCCCGGGGGAGCTCGTCTACGTGGTCGCCGCCCGCGAGGCCGCCCTCGCCATGCCCGAGCCGTTCGTGCCGGTCGACCTTGCGATCGTGGGCATCGTGGACCAGGTCGCAACCACCGATGCGCCCGGGCCCGCTCGCTGGGAGCGCCCATCGTGAAGCTCGCGCGGGTCGTCGGGACGGTCGTCTCCACGATCAATGTCCCGGTGTTCGACGAGCGCAAGCTGCTCCTGTGCGACCTGCTGTCCCTGGGCGGCGAGCCCGCAGGTGGCTACCTGATCGCCGTGGACACGGTGGGGGCCGGCGTCGGCGAGAAGGTCCTGCTCATGGACGAGGGGAACTCCGCCCGCCAGATCCTGGGCGCACCGGACGCGCCGGTTCGGACGCTCGTCGTCGGGATCGTCGACGTGGTGGAGCTCGAGGCCCGGGCGATGGAGCCCCCGGCGGCAGAGGCGCACAATGGCGCTCATCGCACACCCCGGCCTCGGCGGCGGCCGGGAGGAGGTACGCCATGCGCACGATCCGGACGCTCCTGACACTGTTCTTCGGCCTGTTCCTGGTCGGCGGCATCGCCTCGGCGCTCGCCGCGGCCTACGCCAGGGGCCGCATCGAGTCCCATGGCGGCGAGGAGGACGACGAGTTCGACGTCGTGTCGATCTACGACGGCAAAGACTTCACCTCACGGGCCCGGGCCCTCCGTCGCGGCTCAGTCCTGAGCTGGTACGGCGGGGGGACGGTCGACCTCCGGGGCGCCACCCTCGATCCGGCCGGTGCGACCCTGACCGCCCGCTCGATCTTCGGCGGCATCCGGCTGGTCGTGCCCGAGGCCTGGCGGATCGAGCGCGACATGATCGCCGTCTTCGGCGGCGTCGGCGACGGCCGGAGCGCCGAGCGGATCGACGAGTCGCTGCCGGTCCTGCACCTCGAGGGCTTCTCGATCTTCGGCGGCATCGGCATCGTCTCCGAGGCCCCGGACCTCGACCAGAAGGCGGCCGAGGCCGCCGAGGCCGCCGCGGCGAGCGAGGCCGCGGCCGCCTTCGCCGAGGAGATGCCGGCGGCCCAGCCGGCGATGGCCTAGGGAGCAGGCCCCGGCAGGCGGGCCGGCGCTGGCGGGCCTCGCTCGGGGTCGCGGCGCTAGAGCTCGAGGAGGGCCGCGGCCAGCTCGCGATAGGCCAGGAGCGCGGGGTCGGTCGAGCGCTCCTCGCGGAGCTGCAGGCAGACGTGGTCCGCGCCCGCCTCGAGGTGAGCGCGGACGCGTCGCACGATGGCGTCCACGTCCCCGATCGCAATGACCGCGTCGACGAGGGCCTCGCTCCCCTCCCCCGC
>DATEZX010000089.1:0-2074 GCA_035255225.1 Candidatus Limnocylindrales bacterium | reverse complement strand
ATCCGTGCCGGCGCGGGCGACCCACCGATCGCCGTCGCGCTCGATGGCCTTCGTTTCCACGAGCATCGACACGATCTGCTCGAGGTACAGCGGATTGCCCTCGGCCGCCGCGGCGATGCGCTCCCTGACCGACGGGTCGAGAGCCCCGAGGAGCTCGCCGACGACCGCACCCGCCTCGTCGTCGGACAGCGGCGTCAGGGTGATCGTGTCCGCGGCGTGGGCCTGACTCCAGTCGGCATGCCGCTCGAGGAGCTCGCGGCGGGCCGAGCACAGCAGGACGATCGGGACCCCGGACTCGGTGCCGACCACGGCGTCGAGCAGGTCGAGGAACGTCGACTCGGCGGAGTGGAGGTCGTCGATGATGAAGGCGAGCGGCCGCTCGTGGGCCAGGGTCTCCAGCAGCCGGCGGGCGCCCCACAGGAGCTCCGCGATGGGGAACTGGACCGTGGTCAGGTTGATCGCCGCGGCGACCCGGTCGACGATCGCGGTGGCGTCCTCGGCCGCGAGCGACGGATTCGTTTGACGTACGAGCGTCCGGAGCTTCTCGATCGCCACCGGCGGGCTGTCACCGGCATCGATCATCGCGACCCCGGCGGCCGCCTCGTTGAGCGGCCAGAACGTGATGCCGTTGCCGTAGGGGAGGCACCGGCCCCGGAGCACCGTGGCCGTCGCCCCGGCACCGTCCGCGAACTCGCGGATCAGCCTCGACTTGCCGACCCCGGCGTCGCCGACGACCGTGACCAGCCGGGCGCGCCGGCCGGCGACCGCGTCGCCGAGCGCTTCGTTGAGGCGGCCGAGCTCGGCGGCCCGGCCGACGAACGGCGTCGCGCTCGTCGTCGACGAGCGATGGCCGAGCGCCACGAGGCGGAAGGCGGGCACCGGCTCGGCCTTGCCCTTCAGGGTCAGCGGTGGGATCGCCTCGACCTCGGCCTCGATGCCGGCCAGGCGGCGCGTCAGCTCGCCCAGGACGATCTCGCCGGCGCCGGCCGCCTGCTCCAGGCGGGCGGCCGTGTTCACCGTGTCGCCGGTCACGAGGCGCTGGGCGCTCGAGGCGTCGCCGGTCGCGATGACCTCGCCGGTGTTGACCCCGATGTGGCCCTCGAGCTCGACGCCGAACTCGGACCGGAAGGCCTCGTTCAGCGAGCCGAGGGCGGCCTGCATGTCGGATGCCGCGCGGACGGCCCGGATGGCATCGTCCTCGTGGCGGAAGGGCAGACCGAAGACCGCCATGACGGCGTCGCCGATGTACTTCTCGACGGTGCCGCCGTGGTGCTCGAGGGCCCCGCGCATGGCGTCGAAGTAGCGCGACATGACGTCGCGGAGCACGCCGGCGCCGGCCTCCTCGCCGGTCGTCGAGTGGGCCTTGGCGAGCGCGAACACGAGGGTCACCGTGCGACGGGTGTCTCGCGCGGCGACGGCCTGCGCGGTCGCCGCGACCTGCTCGAGGTGGCCCTCGCGCCCTCGAACCGACACCAGCCGGAAGGCCTCGAGGCGCTCATCCGAGCCCTTCGGCGAGACGGGCTCGACCGCCTCGACCTCGACCGAGTCGGCGACGAGGGCCCGGGTGGTGTCCGCGATGAGGACCTCGAGCGGCGGGGCGTTCTGCTCCATCACGCCCGAGACGTCGACCGTCCGGCCGAGGAGGACGTGCTGGCCCTCGAGGTCCTCGCCGAACGTTACCTCGCCGCTGGCGACGCCCGTCCGGGTCACGAGTCGCACGCCCCAGCCGGCCTCGAGCTCGTCGTTGAGCGTCGCGAGCGCCCGCATGCTCTCGGCGGCGGCCTCGACGGCGCGAAGGGCGTCGTCCTCCGCGGGCTCGGGCAGCCCGAAGACCGCCACGATCGCATCCCCGATGATCTTCTCGATCCGCCCGCCGTGCGACTCGAAGACAGCCCGCATGACCGCGAAGTAGCGGTTCAGGACCTCGCGCAGGGCCTCCGGATCCAGCCGCTCCCCGAGGGCCGTCGAGCCCTTGAGGTCGGAGGTGACCAGGGTGACAGTCGGGCGCGCCTCCACCGGGGCGGCCATGGCTCAGGCCGAGCCGCCGACGGCCGGGGCCGGCTCTTCCGGGGCG
>DATEZX010000088.1:0-3095 GCA_035255225.1 Candidatus Limnocylindrales bacterium | reverse complement strand
AGGTCCAGGACGGCGCCTCGCTTCTCGTCAACGTCGCGGCCGGCCCGGCTCGCGCACCGGGCAGCGCGGCCGGGCTGGCGGCCATCGGCGGCTGGCACAAGATGCAGGAGACGTACGCGCTGCTCGGGACGGTGGCGGTCGCGTTCTGCAACCGCGTCGGCAACGAGGAAGGGTTGACGTTCTGGGGCGGCTCGAGGCTCCTGGGTCCCGACGGCGGGGTCATCGCGCAAGCGCCGCTGTACGAGGAAGCGCTGATCGTTGGCGCCCTCGAGACCGACGACCTCCGGATGCAGCGTTACAACCTCCCGATCGTCGCCGACGAGCGGCTCGAGCTCGTGCGGCGGGAGGTCGATCGGATGATCGCCGAGCGAGCGCGCATCGCCGGGCCACCGGACCTCGACACCCCGGCCGACCCCGCGTGAGCAAGGCGCCGGTCGTCGAGGCGCTGCCGCCGCTGCCGGAGATCGACCCGGCCGCCACGGTCGACCTGCTGATCGCGTTCATCCGGGCCCAGATGGCCCAGACGGGCTATGCCCGCATCGTGCTCGCCCTGTCGGGCGGGGTCGACTCGGCGACGGTCGCGTTCCTGTGCGCCAGGGCGATCGGACCGGAGTCGCTGCTGGCCGTCCGGCTGCCCTACCGGACGAGCTCGGCGGACTCGGAGACGGACGCCCTTCGCGTCGTCGAGGCGCTCGGCTGCCGCACCGAACGGGTCGACATCACGCCGATGGTCGAGCCGCTGCTGGCTGACATCGGCCCGGGCGACGACCAGGCCCTCCGAATCCGGCGGGGCAACGTCCTGGCCCGCGAGCGGATGATCGTCGTCTACGATCGATCGGTCGCCTTCGATGCCCTCGTCGCCGGGACCTCGAACAAGACGGAGGCGCTGCTGGGCTACACGACCCAGTTCGGCGACGCCGCGAGCGCATTCGCCCCGATCGGCGATCTCTACAAGTCCCAGCTGCGGGCCGTGGCCGAGCACCTCGGCGTCCCGGCCGAGGTCATCGCCAAGCCGCCATCGGCCGACCTGTGGCCCGGCCAGACCGACGAGGCCGAGCTGGGCCACAGCTACGACCTCCTCGACCGGACGCTGTATGCCCTGGTCGACCGGCGGTGGACGCTGGAGCGTTGCGTCGCAGCGGGGCTGGACCGCGAGCTGGTCACCTGGGTCGCCGCCCGGGTGGCGCGGTCCGAGTACAAGCGCCAGATGCCCCCGGTCGCAAAGATCAGCCTCCGGACGCCGGGGATCGATCACCTCTACCCGAGGCGCCGCCCCGGGTCGCGCCGGTAGAGCTCGCGGCGCGGCAGTCCCGTGGCGCTCGCCACGGCCTTCGCCGCCTCGCTGCGAGGCATCCCTGAGACGACGAGGCGCTCGACCTCGGCTTGCGCCGCGTCGAGCCGTGCTGCGCGGTCCGAGGCGGCTGCCGGCGCGCCCGGCTCGGTGACCGCCGCGCCGACGGGGGCGACGGCCGGCCCGCGACGCGACGCGGGCGCGCCGGCCACGACGACCACGACCTCGCCGCGGGCCGGGACGTCGCCCCGGCCGACGGCGGCGGCCAGCTCCTCGAGCGAATCGCGAAGGACCTGCTCGTGGACCTTCGTGAGCTCGCGGCAGACGGCCGCCCGGCGGTCGCCACCGCACGTCTCGGCGAGGTCGCGGAGCGTGCCCTCCAGCCGGCCGGGCGCTTCGAACAGGACCGTCGCCCGATCGTCGCCGGCGATCCGCGCCAGGCGCTCACGACGGGCCCGGCCCGTCCGCGGCAGGAAGCCCTCGAACGACCAGCGCGGTCCGGCCACCGCGCTGACGGTCAGCGCGGTGAGGACCGCCGAGGGGCCCGGCACCGCGACCACCCGGCCGCCCTCGGCGACCCACGCGCCGGCGAGCTCGGCGCCGGGATCGCTGACGCCCGGCGTCCCGGCATCGCTGACGAGCGCGATGCTATGTCCTTCGCGGAGGTGGTCGAGGAGGTCGGCGAGGCGCCCGCGGCCGCTGCGCGCGTGGTAGCTGACCGTCCGCGTCCCGATGCCGTGGCGGGCCAGGAGGCGCCGCGTCACCCGCGTGTCCTCGGCCGCGATCAGCGGGACGGCGCGCAGGACCTCCAGCGCCCGGAGCGTGACGTCACCGAGATTCCCGATCGGGGTCGCCACGACGAACAGGGTCGCCGCGGCCGCGTCGTCCGGCCGGCCGGGCGCGTCCGACGGGCTGGATGTGATCGAACGGCCGCGTACGACGGTCTCGCCGGCTCGTCGCCTGGCAGCCGTCATCAGGCCGGCGGCGTCGCCGTCGAGGCGGACCCGGGGAGCGAGGACGGGGTCGCGGCGGCACGGACGCCACCACTCCCGACCTCCTCGGCGAAATGGCAGGCGACCTCGTGACCCGAGGCCAACGGTCGCAGGACCGGATCCTCGGTGACGCAGCGCTCGGGGTTCCCGAGCCGCTCGCGGAGCCAGCACCGCGTGTTGAAGTGGCAGCCCGGCGGCGGCGCGGCCGGCGAGGGCACGTCGCCCTTCAGGATGATCCGCCGGCGGCGCGCCTCGACGGCCGGATTCGGGACCGGAATCGCCGACAGGAGGGCCACCGTGTAGGGATGGAGGGGCGTGCGATTGAGGTCGCGGGACGAAGCCAGCTCGACGATCCGGCCGAGGTACATGACCGCGATCCGATCGCTGATGTGCCGGACGACCGACAGGTCATGGGCGATGAACAGGTAGGTCAGGTCGAACTGGCCCTGGAGGCGCTCCAGGAGGTTGATGATCTGGGCCTGGATCGAGACGTCGAGGGCGCTGATCGGCTCGTCGGCGATGATGAGGTCGGGGTTGACAGCGAGCGCCCGGGCGACGCCGATCCGCTGCCGCTGTCCGCCGGAGAACTCGTGCGGGTAGCGGTCGCGCATCGACGGGTCGAGCCCGACACGCTCGAGAAGTCGGTCGACCATGGCGTTGCGCTCGGCGCGGCTGGCCCCGACCTTGTGGATGTCGAGCGGCTCGCGGACGATGGTGCCGATGCGCATGCGCGGGTTCAGCGAGCCCCACGGATCCTGGAAGACCACCTGGATGTGCCGCCGCATGCGCCGCATCTCACGCGGCGGCAGGGC
>DATEZX010000087.1:0-5905 GCA_035255225.1 Candidatus Limnocylindrales bacterium | reverse complement strand
CAGGCGCTCGCCGCCCGGCGGGCGCGCCAGGCGAAGCTCGCGGGGCCCGCGATGGCCGTCGAGGGTACGGGCGAGCCGAGTTCCGGCTGAGCACGGGGTTGTACGCTCGCTGACCGTGCGGACCCCCGTGGTGCTGTACCTCATCGCCCTCGGCGTCCGGGCGTCCCTCGCGCTGCTGTTCCCCGACGCCGCCTATCCCGACTCGGCGTACTACGTCGAGGTCGCCCGCTCGATCGCCGCGGGCCACGGCCTGAGCGTCAACTTCGTCTGGATCTTCGCCGAGGTCGGCAATCGCATCCCGGATCCCGCCGTCCTGCCGATCGCGTCGAACGCCCACTGGCTACCCCTGGCGAGCTTCATCCAGGCGCCGTTCATCTCGCTGCTCGGGCCGACGGCCATCGCGAGCGCGATCCCGATGATCCTGGTGGGCTCGCTCGTGGCGCCGCTGACCTGGCTGATCGCCCGCGATGCCGGCGCCCGCCCCCTCGTCGCGACGACGGCCGGTCTCATCTCGGCTGTCCCGGGCGCCGTGACCGTCCTGCTGGCGCAGCCGGAGACGATCGCGATCCAGGGACCGATCGTCGCGGCAGCGCTGTGGCTCACGGCGCGGGGTTTGAAGGGCGACGGCCGCTCGTTCGCCGTCGCCGGCTTACTGGCCGGCCTGGCCTCGCTGGCGCGGGTCGACGGCGTCCTGCTCGCGGGCACGGTCGGGCTGGTCTGGCTCGCCGACCGGCTCCGCTGGTGGCGCAACCGCCACGGCCGGCAGTCATGGGCCCGAGTGGACGATCGCCTCCCGATCCCGGTCCTCCCGGGCCTCCTGGCCCTCGTTGGGTTCCTGGTCCTGATGGTTCCCTGGTGGGCGCGCCAGATCGCGACGTTCGGTTCGATCTCGCCGACGACCTCCAACGGTGCCGCGCTGTGGATTCGATCGCACGACGAGTGGAACTCGATCACCGCGGCACCGTCGTTCCAGGCGTGGCTGGCCCAGGGCATCCCCGCCATCATCGGCAGCCGCCTGGTGGGGCTGACGGCGGCGGCGACGCAGTTCGCCGTCCTGGTCTGTGGGGTCGTCCTCCTGCCGTTCGTCCTCATCGGTGCGCTCGCGCGGCGTCACTCGCCCGACTTCCAACCGTGGTTCGCCTTCGCGTTCGTGACATTCGCGGCGGCGACCTTCGTGTACCCGCTCCACGCGGGCGAGGGGACCTTCATCCACACCGCGATCGGGCTGGCGCCGCATGCCTCGATCCTCGCGGTCGAAGGCCTCCTCCTGGTGCTGTCACTGTTCGGCGGGCGTGGCCGACGGTCGAGCGATGGCCGGCCCGCCGTCATGGCGGCCGGCCTCCTGGTCATCGTGATGGCCGGCTCGGCGGTCGCGTTCGCGCGATCGACCCAGGCCGCGTGGGCTGAGGTCCGGGACCAGCGGGTGGCGCTGGCGACGGAGCTCGACCGGCTCGGCGCCCCGCAGACCGATCGCCTCATGTCGATCGACGCCGGGAGCATCGCCTACTGGACGGGCCACCCGGGGATCGTCACACCCAGCGACCCGCTCGACACGATCCAGGCGGCCGCGAAGGCGTATGAGGTTCGGTGGCTCGTCCTCGAGCGCACGATGGTCGTGCCGACTCTGGCCCCGATCCTTGCCGGTGGACCTCGGCCCTCGTGGATCGGCCCGCCGGCGTTCACCCTCCCCTCGAACGACGGGGGGCCTCCGCGCCTCGCGCTCTACCCAGTCTGCGCCTCCCTGGGCGATCCCCGGTGCAGCGGCGGGTGACGTGGTCCCGCGGGACCGCGGGCCTGCTCGCCTGGGCGGCACTCTCGGGCCTGGGCGCCGCGGTGTTCGTGCTCCTGCTCCCGCAGGCGCGCGGCGACGACCTGCTGGCCTACTGGGCCGTGGACCCATCGCACCCGTACACCCTGAGCACGAGCCTCCAGGTCCTCGGATCCTTCGACTACTCACCACCCGTGGCCGCGCTCTTCGCGCTCCTGCATGCCCTGCCCTGGGATGCGGTCCGCGCCGGCTGGCTCGCCGCCCAGCTCGTCGTGCTCGCGCTCATCGGCAGGCGCTGGACCCTGGCCCTCCTGGCCTTCCCCCCGGTCACGAGCGACCTGCTGTGGGGCAACATCGACATCTTCCTGGCCGGGATGATCGTCCTGGGACTTCGGCGGCCGGTCGCGTGGTTGTTCGGAGTGCTCACGAAGATCTCGCCCGGCATCGGGCTGGTGTGGCACGCCGTCCGCGGCGAGTGGCGAGCCGTGGCCGCCAGTGCCGTCGTCCTCCTGGCGATCGTCGCGGCCTCGCTGTGGCTCCAGGGTCCCGGCATCTGGCTCGAGTGGCTGGACGCTCTCGGGCGCCTCTCCCGGGCGCCGATCCCCGCCGACGCCTTGCAGGTGCCGCTGCTCCCGAGGGCCGTCGCGGCGGTGGCGCTCATCGCCTGGGGCGGCTTCACGGGCCGTCGCTGGACAGTGCCCGTCGCAGTCGTCCTGGCAATCCACACGCTGTGGCTCATCTCCTTCACGCCGCTCATCGCGCTGATCCCACTCGCCCGAGCCGGGTGGGCCGACCAGGCATCACCGGAGATCACCCCGAGGTGAGTCGCCGCGAAGCCTGGCTGTCGGCCGGGCTCGTCTTCCTCGTGGCCCTCGCGGTCCGCGCCTGGGCGGCGACGCTGGTGAGCTTCCCGCGACCCGAGGACGCCGCCTACTACGTCGACGTCGCCCGGAACCTTGTCACCGGCCAGGGCCTGACGTCGGACGCCATCTGGAGCTACGGCACCCCGCCGTTCGCCTTCCCGAGGCCGGCCTTCGAGGTCTGGCTGCCGCTGGCGACGTTCCTGGACGCGATCCCGATCGCCATCGCGGGCGGCCCGCTGGGAGCGTTCAGGGCGGCGCAGATCGCATCGATCCTCGTCGGGTCGGCGGTGCCGGTGCTCGGCTGGCGGCTGGCCGCCGACGTGGCGGACTCGCGTGGCCTTGGCCCGCGGCGCGCCCGATGGATCGCGCTCGGCACCGGGCTTGCGGCGGCGGTCTACCTCCCCCTCGTCCTGTTCTCGGTCCAGCCCGACTCGACCTTGCCGTTCGCCGCGCTGGTCCTGGCCGCGGTTCTCGTCATTCCCCGCGTCCTCCGCCTCGTCGCCATCGCCGAGGTCCCGCCCGCCCCGCCCCGGCTCAGGTTCTCGCGGCGGAAGGCCGGTCGCGGGTCCACTGCGCCGGCCGCGCCGGCCGTCGCGCCTCTCGCACCATCGCCGCTGCGGCTGGACCGGCCGCTCGTCCGGGCCCTCGTCGGGCTCGGCGTCGTCCTGGGCATCGCCGCCCTGGCCCGCAACGAGGCGATCTGGCTCGCGCTCGCCTGGGCGTTCCTCGCCTGGCGGGCGACCGGCCCGGCGGGCGGGTTCCGGCGCCGCGTGCGGGCCGCCCTGCCCCTGATCGGGATCCCGGCCGTCGTGTCGATCGCCGTCTACGCGCCGTGGGCGCTCCGTGACTGGTCGGTGTTCGGCAACCCGCTGCCCGGCCAGGCGCTGTCCAATGCCCTGTTCCTCAACGGCCGCGACGTCTTCGCCTGGGCCGAGCCACCGACGCTCGATCGGTACCTGGGCGCGGGCATCGGGACGCTGGTCGGGCTCCGGATCACCGGCTTCCTGCACAACCTCGGGAGCGTCCTGCTGTTCCTCGGCGTGCCGATCTCGGCGCTCGGCCTGCTCGCCCTGCCGTGGACGGCACGCGGGCGGGTGCTGGCCCCGCTCGTGACCTACTCGGTCATAGCGTTCCTGGTGGCGACGCTCGTCTTCCCGGTCGCGACGACGTGGGGCACGTTCCTCCACGCGGCCGGAGCGATCCACGTCCTCATCCTCATCTCGGCCCTGCTGGCCCTCGACGTCGTCATCGATCGGCTGCGCCGGCTGCGCGCCTGGACGCGCCCGGTCTCGTGGCTCGGCGCGACGCTCGCCGTCGTGGCCAGCCTCCTCATGACCCTCGTCCTGCTGCCCGGCGACGCGTCGCTGGGCGATGACCTCGCGCAGCGGTACGCGGAGCTGCCGGCCGCCCTGGCGACCGCCGGTGCGCCACTGCCGACCGACGGCACGCCGGTCATCACCGACTTCCCGATCTGGCTGGCCACCGAGACCGGCACTCGGGCGATCGCGCTGCCGGACGAGGTGCCGGCCGACGTCCTGGACCTCGCCAGCCGGTTCAACGCCAAGCTGCTCATCGTCGACGCGAACGACGAGGGCCAGTGGCCGGAGATCCTCGACCAGGAGGAGCCCGGCTCCGAGTGCTTCCAGCTCGTGCCGCTGCAGGTCTCCGACATCGGCCCGCTCGGGAGCGTCGTCGTCTTCCGGATCACCTGTTACAGCCCGGCCGTCCAGGGCACGCCGTAGAGCGACGGCGAGGCCTGCGTCCCATGACCCTGGCGGGACCATCGGGCTAGTCCTGCCGGGGGGCTTCGGGGCCGATACTTCGCGGCGGGATGGCGACAGAAGTCAACGCCGGGGGTTCCCGCTTGCCTGCCTCCGAGACCGGCCGGACCGCGCCCGAGGTCCGCCTCGGGGCGCTGCTCGACGAAGCCCAGGCGGCCGTGTCCTCGAGCGCCAACACGCTCCGCAGCGTCCGCGAGCGCTACCGGGCCGCCCATCGCGCCGAGGTCAGCCGCTGGGAGTCGCTGCGTGCCGAGCTGGCGCCGGCGTCGCCCGGGAAGGCCCACAGCAACGGTCGCGACCGTGCCGCCAGCGAGCGCGACGAGGCCCTCGCCGGTCGAGAGGTCGGCGCCGAGCGAGCGAGCCTGGCGCGCCTCGACCTCGCGATCAAGAGCCTCGAGAACGCCTGGCTGTTCCTCGACCCGACCGACCAGACACTCGTCCACGACCCCAGCGGCCCCGCGTCCGCGGCCGATGCCCAGATGCGGGTCGTCGAGGCCCAGGAGGCCGAGCGCAACCGCCTGGCCCGGGAGGTCCACGACGGCCCCGCGCAGGCGCTCTCCAACGCCATCTTCCAGGTCGAGGTCGTCGAGCGCCAGCTCGATCGCGATGAGCGCCTCGCCCGCCAGGAGCTGGCGGCCCTGCGCGAGATGCTCGCCCGCGAGCTGCGCGGGGTCAGGGCCTACCTGAGCCAGCTCCGACCGCCGCTCCTCGCCGACCTCGGGCTCGTCGGGGCCATCCGGGAGGCCGCCGAGCAGATCGGCTCGGTCCTCGGGATCGAGGTCGCCGTCGACCTCGACGACCGGATCGACAAGCTTCCGGAGCCGGTCGAGGTCGTCATCCTGCGGGTCGTCCAGGAGGCCCTCCAGAACGTCCGCAAGCACGCCGCACCGCAGACGGTCGGCGTCCGGGCCGCGCGTGAGGCCGGCGGCTGGGTCGTCGAGATTCGCGACGATGGCAAGGGCTTCGAGGTCGGGCAGGCCCCGATCAGCGGCCGCCGGCGCTTCGGCCTGCAGTTCATGCGTGAGCGAGCGGGTCTGATCGGTGCCCGATTCGAAGTACGATCCCGTCCGGAGCTGGGAACTGTGGTCCGGATGGTCATCCCGGCGAGCACGGAGGATGCCTGATGAGGGACACCGACGCCTCGGATCGCCGGCGGGGGGCCGTCGCTGACCGAATCCGGATCCTGATCGTCGACGACCACGCCCTCTTCCGGGTCGGGATGGCGAACATCCTGGGACGCGAGAAGGACTTCGAGATCATCGGCGAGGCCGACAGCAGCCGGTCGGCCATCGAGGCCGCCGAGCAGCTGAGCCCCGACGTCATCCTGATGGACGCCTCGCTCCCCTCGCCCGGCGGGATCGAGACGACCCAGCGGATCCGGCGCGAGCTGCCCGCGACCGCGATCGTCGTCATGGCCGCCGACGAGGACGAGGAGGCTCTCTTCGCCTCGATCAAGGCCGGGGCAGCGGCGTTCGCGATCAAGGACATCAGCC
>DATEZX010000086.1:0-5373 GCA_035255225.1 Candidatus Limnocylindrales bacterium | reverse complement strand
GCCTCACGATCGTTCTGGCCCTGGAGGACCGCGGATGGTGCTTGCGCAGCTGGCTCGCCTGTACGACGGGGTCGCGCCCAGCTACCACCGCCTGTGGCTGCCGGTGATCGAGCCGACCTCCGTACGTCTGCTCGACTTCATCGAGCCGGCGGTGGCGGCTCGCCCAGACGCCCTCATCGTCGACGTCGGGGCCGGTACGGGGGCTCTTGGTCGCGCCGCGGTGGCGCGCTGGCCGCGCGTCCGGGTCGTCTGCGTCGATCCGTCCGAGGGAATGCTCGCACTGGGCCGCGAGGTGGGGGCGGCTTCGCTCGATCCATCGGCCGTCGACCGGATGACGTGGATGAACGGCGCCGGCGAGCGGCTGCCGAACCCGTCGGGTTCTGCGGATGCGATCGTGTCGTCGTTCTCGTGGCAGTACGTCCGGGCCCGCGCTCCTGCCTATCGCGAGGCAAGGCGGGTCCTGCGCCCGGGCGGCATCCTCGCGGTCGTGACCTGGCTGGCGAACGACGATCGGTTCCTGCCCTGGCACGAGCTGTCCGAGGTGCTCACCGAGCTGGCGATCGAGCGACCGCCATCACCGCGGGTGGCCGGCGCGTTTGCGTCCGTGGCGTCGGCGGCGGCAGGCGCCCGGCGTGCCGGGTTCCGCAACGTCCAGGCACGCGAGGCGTTCGTCGAGTACGACTGGGGTCCCGAGGCACTCATCCGCTGCACCCTCGAGGAAGAGGAGTACGAGACGCTCGAGCACGTCGACGCCCGGACTCGCCAGCAGGTCGAGCGGCGCTGGAGGGTGCGCCTCGCGCGGCTCGAGGAACCGGACCTCCGTTATCGCGGTGCGGTCGCGTACCTCACCGGACGGGCCCCAGGCGATTAGGTGAGCTCGCGGGCAGCAGCCTGCCTGTGAGGCTAGCCCTTGGGCGTCCCCGGTACGCGGATGAATTGCCCGAGGATCAGCGCGGCGCCGCACACGATCGACAGCAACGCGATTGCGGGCACCTCGATCCCGGCCATCCCGCCGACACCTGAAACGAGGGCGACGGCCCCGAGGATTCCGACGAACCAGCTGGCCCCAACGCCGAGCACGGCCCTCGCGAGCGTCATCACGACAAGGACGACACCTACTGCTGCGAGCCACGTTCCGTCCGGCGCGTCGGCCCAGAGCAGGATCCCGCCGGTCACGAGGAACAGGAGCCCCCAGCCGACGGCATCGATCCGAGATCCGAGCTCGTTGGCTGCGACATGCGTCGAGACAGTCATCAGCTGCCCCTCCTTTCACCGGGGACGCGACAGACGCTCGGTCTCTACAGGCGTCCGAGCTGCTGCGGCCGATAGACGCCCAGATGGCGAGCCGTGCTGAGCGCCCAGAGGATCACCGTCGCGAGCGCCAGGATGGCCAGCGCGATCGCCTCGCCGGTCGCGATCGCGTAGATCCCGCCGGCGAGCGCGACGACGCCGAGCAGGGACGTCGCGGCGAGGTACGTCCGCGACCCATGCAGGAGCTCGCCGAAGCCCGGCACGACCGCCGAGATCGAGGCTCCGACGCCGAGCACGAGGATGCCGACGGCGATGACCTCGACGGTAGTGAGGGCCGGAATCGCAAGACCGAGCGCCCAGGCGCCGTAGATCACGACCGCAAGAGCGACGAGCAATGTCGCAATCGAGTCACGCCACAGGGTTGGCATCGTCCTGACCTCCCTCGCGCCAGGGCCGACCGGGGACGACCGAATCCCCAACGCCACTATTCAGCCGGTGGTGACGGAACACGTCGACCCCGCCTGGGTCGAGCCGAGCTCTCGCCGCCAGCTGATGGGCTCAGGCAGGTGGCGTGGCCGCTCGAACCAACCCGTAAGCGTCAGGCCGAACGTTCGGAAGGAGAAGAGTCTGGGGTCGTGTCTGCGCGGGTAGGTCGGACCTGAAGCGTCGGCGCTCACGTCGTCGCGATCCGGATGGCCCGGGCGCCCGATGCTCCGGCTAGCAGCCTCAGCCGGACTCAGCGCGGGCTGAACGCCACCCGGCCCTCGCGATCGCCGATGCGCTGCGCGACCTTCGCGGTGGGCAAGTCCGAGGACGATGCTCTTACGGTTCGCCGACCTCCTCGACCAGGTGGCGCCCAGCCCGATGGACACGCCCCCGGACCGACCCGATCATGGCCTCGATGGCAGGCGAGATCATCGGGCGGGACGCCGAGCTCACGGACATCGAGTCGTTCCTCGACCACCCGCCCGACGGGACCGGCGCATTGGTGCTGGAGGGCGAGGCCGGCATCGGGAAGTCGACCCTCTGGCTGGCAGGCGTCGCCGCCGCCCGCGATCGCCACCTCGCAGTCCTGACCTCACGCCCGGCCGAGGCCGAGCGGGCCCTTGCCTACGTGGTGCTCGGTGACCTGTTCGCCGACGCCGAGCCTGACCTCCTGGCTGCCCTGCCGGGACCGAGGCGCCGGGCGTTTGAGGCTGCCCTGCTGCGGGAGGAGCCCGACCTCCCGATCGACCCGCATGCCCTGGGCGTCGCCATCCTGACGCTCCTGCCGGTCGTCGCACGTGGCCGGCCGCTGGTGCTGGCAATCGACGACGATCAGTGGCTTGATCGCTCCTCAGCGGCGACGCTCGGGTTCGCCTTGCGGAGGGTGCAGCGGTTGCCGATCCTGCTGCTCATCTCCAGACGCCTCGATGGTCTTCCGGCGATGAGCGAGGAGCTGATCGACCAAGCCGACGTGCGTGCGCTCCGTGTCGGCCCGCTGAGCATCGGCGCCATCCAGCTGCTGCTGCATCGCGAGCTGGGCGCTGCCTTTCCCCGGCCGACGCTCCTGCGCATCCACGAGGTCTCCGGGGGCAACCCATTCTTCGCGCTCGAGCTGGCGCGGGCCATCTCGATCGATCCGGCACGCGACCCAACAGCACCGATGGCTGTTCCGGCGAGCCTCGAGCGGCTGGTCACCGCGCGGCTTGGCGGACTGAGTGCTCTGACGCGCCGAGCGCTTCTCCTAGTCGCCGCCAATGGCCGCTTACCGCACGCGCTCCTTCGTGTCTTGGAGGTCGTGCCCGAGGCCCTTGATCAGGCACGCGCGGCGAACGTCGTCGAGACCGTGGACGGCGTCGTCCGCTTCACCCACCCGCTGCTGGCCTCGACGCTGTACCAGGGGGCACCCAGCGGGGAGCGTCGAGAGGCCCATCGCCGACTGGCCGCGGCGATCGACGACCCGGTGGATCGCGGGCGGCACCTCGCACTCAGTACGGAGGTACCCGACGAGGATCTCGCCGCGGCGCTCGAGTCGGCAATGATCGCCGCGAGCAATCGTGGCATGCCGCTCGCCGCCGCCGAGCTCGCGGAGCACGCCCACCGCCTGACGCCTACCGACGAGGTGGACGCTCGGCACCGTCGCGCCATCGCCACCGGCCGCCTTCATCTGGCCGCAGGTGAGGGTCGACGGGCGCGCGCGATCGCGGCCGACGTGCTGGCCAGTGCTCCTGCTGGGCCGCGACGCGCCGAAGCACTCGTCCTTCTCTCGGACCTCGAGCAGCCGGGTATCGCCTTACCTCTGCTGCTGCAGGCGCTGACCGAGGCCGCCGGCGCCCCAGCGCTCGAGGCCGCCATTCACCTTGATCTGACCAACGCCGGACGCTTCGTGAAGGGGCGCCGGTGGGCCGAGCGCCAGGCGCAGTCGGCGCTCCGCACGGCCGCTGGGCTCAACGACGATACGCTCCGCGCGAACGCACTCTCGATCCTCGCACTCCTTCGCTTCGACCGCGGCGATGCGCACGGGCTCGATCTGGCCGAGCGGGCGTATCGGCTCGCCATGTCGCTCCCCGACCCCCGTCAGGTCAAAGGCGTGGGCTCGATCGTTGGTCACGTGTTGACGTGGTCAGCCAGACCCGAACAGGCCCGCAAGTGGCTGGAGCGTCAACTCGAAGACTGGGGCGATCGCGACGAGCAGGTGCGATCAGAGCTCCTCTGGTATCTCGCACTGGTGGAGCTCTGGTCGGGCCGCTGGAGCAACGCAAGCGGGTACGCCGACGAAGCGCTCGAGATTGGCATGCAGTACGGAAACGAACTTCCCCAGGACCACCTCGGGCCGGCCTTCATCGCCCTGCATCGAGGCCAATTCTCGGTCGCGAGGGATCACTCGCAGCGCGCGTTGTCGCTGGCGAGGGGAGAGATGCTGCCGGCCCACGTGGCGATCCTCGCGGCCTGCGACCTCTGGAGCGGGCATCCCGCGGCCGCGCTTGCCGGCTTCGTCCGGGCCGAGCAGGCGGCCGACGTCCGCGGCTTCGATGAGCCGAGCATGCGCGAGTGGCGCGCCGAATACGCGGAGGCGCTTCTTCAGGTGGGTCACATCGACCAGGCGGCCCGCCTGGTGGCCGAATGGGAGACGGCCGCGACGCGACTCGGTCGCGAGCGGGTGCTCGCCCTAGCGGTGCGCTGCCGGGGAATGATCGCGGCAGCGCGGGGCGACCTCGTCGTGGCGACCGGCCTCCTCGAGGAGGCAGTCGACCGGCACGAGGCGGTCGGGGATCCCTACGGTCGAGGCCGCGCGCTCCTCGCCCTCGGCGTGGTAAGGCGTCGCATGCGACAGAAACGGGCGGCTCGCGCTGCGCTGGAGGCTGCTCTTGCCGCGTTCGAAGCACTCGGCGCGGCGAGCTGGGCCGCGACCGCTCGCTCCGAGCTCGGGCGGATCGGTGGGCGTCAGCGGCTCGAAGGCCTGAGCCCATCCGAGCTCCGTGTCGCCGAGCTCGTGGCCGAGGGACGCACCAACCGCGAGATCGCTTCAGCGCTCTTCCTCGGCGAACGGACGGTGGCGAGCCACCTCACCCATATCTACTCGAAGCTCGGTATCCGATCCCGGACCGAGTTGGCGAGGCACCTGCACTCGGGTGGTGCACCGGCAGCCCGGACCGCGAGCAAAGTTCCGACATCCTGACGTTTCCTGCGCGATCGCCGCCCGCCTACGGTGCCGGGCATGCCGACCTACCTCGTCGAAACCTTCCTCGCGCGCGGCGCCGCCGGTGAGCGCCGGGCACGAGAGCGACGAGCGCACTCGGCCGCCAACGCGCTGACGCACGAGGGAACACGCGTCCGCTTCGCGGGGTCCATCCACGTTCCCGAGGACGAGATCTGCTTCTTCAACTTCGAGGCGCCGTCCGGCCGCGAGGCCGCGCTCGTCGCCCTCCGGGCCGGCTTGGAGCCGCTCCGCGTCGTTGAGGCGGTCCCGTCAGAGCAGTAGGAGAACCAATGCGCAACCGGATCATCGTCGCGCTTACCGCCGCGTTCCTGGGCGCGATGGCCGTGACGGGACTCGTGCTGGCCACACCGGCCTCTGGTGTGACCAGCACGACGATCGCCACCGGCAGCCTCGATCAGGTCACCCTCATCGTGAAGACC
>DATEZX010000085.1:0-8374 GCA_035255225.1 Candidatus Limnocylindrales bacterium | reverse complement strand
GTGATGCCCCAGCCGTTGAGGTAGGCGATCTCCTTGGCGCCGTGCTTGAACACGACGCTGCGGTCGGCCGACTCCAGGACGTGGTCGTAGCGGATGTTGACCTCGTGCTGGCCGGGCGCCGCCTCGCCCTTGCTGAACTCGATCGGCACCCGGGCCTCGGTCATGTAGTTCCGCAGCAGCCGATGGAGCGGCTCGGCCTTGGTGGCCTGGAGGAGGTGGTAGTCCTCGTTGTACTGGCCGAATGGCCGCGGCGTCGCGAAGCCGTTCTCCGCGATCTGGTCCCACGAGTCCTTCAGGACGTAGTACTCGAACTCCGAGCCGGCCTTGACCGTGAAGCCGGCCTTGGCGGCCTTCGCGACCTGGCGCTTGAGGATCGTCCGCGGCGAGACCGGGATCTCCTCGTGCGTCTCCCCGTCGATCGTGTCCGACAGGACGAGGGCCGTCTTCTCGAGCCATGGCAGGACCCTGAGCGTGTCCCACACCGGCGCCGCGACCCAGTCGCCGTAGCCGGTCTCCCAGTTCATCAGCCGGAAGCCGTCAGGCGTGTTCATCTCCATGTCCGTGCCGAGGAGGTACGTGCAGAAGTGGGCCCCGTGGTCGATGACCCCGTTGAGGAAGGCCTGGGCCTGGACCCGCTTGCCCATGAGCCGGCCCTGCATGTCCGTGAGGGCCACGATCAGGGTGTCGATCCGACCATCGCGGACCATCGCCTCGAGCTCCTCGAGGCGGGGATGCTTGACGTGGCCGTGGCTCGCGGACGTGGCCATAGGTCAGATGCCTCCTCGGGACGCGGTGAGGGTCAGGCGCTCGATGCGTGTCCGGGCTGGCCGCGTGGCTGGCGCGCCGCGCGGCCGGCCCGGATTGCGTTCTTGACGCCGAGTCAGGCCCCGGTCAGCTCCTCGGCCGCATGCTCGAACTCGCGCTCGAGCTCGGTCAGCTCGGCCTCGGCGCCCATGATCCGCGGGCCCTGGAAGCGGCTCCGGGCGTAGCCGTAGTAGTAGATGAGCAGCAGGACCACGGCTCCGACCATGAACGGCCACGAGATGTTGCCGCTTGTCGGGAAGCTGAACAGGATCATCAGAACGACGACCCAGAAGACCGCGATCCAGGCGATCGGCTTCGACCAGCGGCCGAGGGACCAGACCCGCTCCTTCAGCCAGTCGCTCGTCGTCGCGCCCAGGTAGATGACGATGCCGTAGGCCGCGTACAGGAAGATCGTCGAGATCGCGGTCACGATGACGACCGCCGTCCCCGTCCCGACGATGAACGCCGCGAGCGTGAACAGCCACGACACGACCACGATCGCGGCCAGGGAGTTGGCCGGCGTCCGATAGCGGTGCGAGACCTTCTTCAGCCAGCGCGAGCCGGGCAGGCCGTCGTCGCGCGAGAAGGCGAACAGCATCCGGCCGGCAGCGGCGACCGAGGACAGGCCGCAGAACGCCATCGCGATCGCGATCCCGGCCGAGATCAGATTCCCGATGAAGTCGCCGAGGTTGTAGATGAGGATCGAGATCACCGCCACGCCGCCGCCGAAGTAGTACTGGCTGTAGGTCGAGGCGTCGTCGAGGCTCTTCGGGAACAGCGCCGACAGGTCCGGGGTGTGGAGCGACAGTGCCATCAGGAAGAGGTAGCCCGCGACCGCGGACACGGCGACCGAAAGGAACACGCCCCACGCGCTTGCGACCCGGGCGCCGATCGTCTCCTCGGCCACGTGGGCCGACGCGTCGTAGCCGGTGTACGTCCAGTTGGCCTGGAGGAGCGAGAAGAAGAAGGCCAGGACGACCGGGTAGCCGATCGCCGGCCCGTACTGGAGGTTCACGAAGCCGAGGTCGTTGTTCCACGACCCGGCCGTGTCGAGCGGGGCGATCTTGAACAGGTCCAGCCCCGAGGTGTCGGCCTTGCCGAGGAGTCCGACCAGGAGGACCACGATCGCGACGATGACGATGTGCCACCACACGCTGACCTGGTTGAGCAGCGCGACGAGGTTGATGCCGGCGATGTTCATGGCCAGCTGGACGAGGAGCAGGACGCCCATGGTGATCAGCTGGCCATTCAGGACGTGGGGGATGAGCTCGTAGGTGTTGAACGTCCCGCCGAAGATCCGATCGATGATCGTGGGGTTGATGAACCCCGCGGCTGCGTAGTCGATCCCGGCGACGATGGCGAACTGGCCGAGCAGGTTGAACCAGGCGGTCCACCAGCCCCAGCTCTTGTTCTTCATCTTGGAGGCCCAGTAGTAGAGGCCGCCGGCGGTCGGATAGGCCGAGGCGATCTCGGACATCGCGGCCGCGATGCACAGGACGAAGACGGTCACGAGCGGCCAGCCGATCGACACGGCGGCCTTGCCCGCCCACGCCAGCCCGTAGTCGTAGAGGATGACCGCCCCGGTCAGGATCGAGATGATCGAGAAGCTGATCGCGAAGTTGCTGAAGCCGCCCATCGAGCGGAACAGCTCCTGCGCGTAGCCGAGCCGGTGCAGGTCATGCACATCCTGCCGGATCAGCTCATCGCGGGATCGACCTGACATCGAGTCCTCCCTTCACGACCCGAACCGTCACGGAATCCAGTCGGGGAGGACGGAGGACGAGCCCGTCGAGGCCTCGACCGGGGCGCGCGGCTGTGCGATGGCCGCGATCATAGCCACGCCGAGCCGCGAGATTCATTGGAATCGGGGAGGAAGTCGCCGATCTTCGAGGAATCGGTCTCGCCGGGCCTCGCGAGGCCCCGATCGGAGCCCGGCCGCGGGGCTCGGTCAGTAGAGGAGCGTGGTCCCCTCGGGGAACTCGAACTCGAAGGACGACGGGCCGAGCGTGGCGTCCGGCTCGTAGTGGACGACCTCGGCGATCCGGGTCAGCTCGCCACCGATCGTCTCGACGAGCCGGAGGATGACGCCGTCGAGGCGATCGACGGCGACCTCCACGCGGAAGTCCCGCCGATCCGCGATCCGCTCGACGGCCCGCGGGTGATCGGAGGTCACGACGATGACCTCGCGTCCGGCGACGCGATCGGTGCCGGCGATCGCGGTCACCCCGGTGGCGAGGACGTTCTGGCAGTAGCCCGCCGGGTGCAGGAACAGCTCGGGCAGCGTCTCGGCCGGCAGCGGCGTCAGCGGCTCGTAGACGCGGGCACGACCCGGGAACGACTGGTCCAGGCCGCGCGGCCGGTTCCGGACTGGCCGCTTCGTGCCGAGGTGATGGCCCGCGGAATAGGTCCAGACCGTCTCGCCGTCCGACAGCCAGAGCTCGTGGCTCGAGGCTGTTCCGCGGCCCGCCTCCGACGTGACCACGCGGGCGTGACGCGGGTGGCGGATCGCGACCTCGGTCCGCCAGAGCTGCTCGCCGCGGACGCCAAAGGTTCGCTCCTCGATTCGCAGCCGGAGGGTGTTCCACCGCAGCTCGGCGTCGCGCATGAACGAGAACAGCTGCTCGAGGCTCGGCAGCCCGGCGTCGAGGGCGACGATCTCGGGACCTCGTTTCCCGCGCGGCTGTGCCGCGTGGACGATGGCGGCGCGATCCCAGAGGCGGGTGGGCATCGCCGGCGATTGTATCGGCGCCGATCGCGTGCGAGCGGCACCACACGGGCGCCGTCCGGCGAAGGCGCCGTGCGGCCCCGCCGTAGACTCCGGCCGTGGGGATCGACGGCGAGGCGTTCCGCGACGTCATGGGCCGCTTCGCGACCGGCATCAGCGTCATCACGACGATCGACGACGACGGTCTTCCGGTCGGCATCACGGTCAGCGCGATGTCCTCGGTCAGCCTCGATCCGCCGCTCGTCATGGTCGCGCTGGCCCGGAAGCGGTTCATCACCCCGGTCGTCGCCGCCCGCGGCCGCTACGCGGTCAACGTCCTGCGCCACGACCAGCAGGCCCTCTCGGACTGCTTCGCCCACGCCCCCGTCCGGCCCGGCCGCGAGGAGTTCTGCGGCGCCGCGTGGCACCTCGGCCCGACTGGCCTGCCCCTCCTCGAGGGGACGCTTGGCGCGCTCGAGTGCTCGGTCGTCCAGACGTTCCCGGTCGGCGACCACGAGCTATTCATCGCCGAAGTCGACTCGCTCCAGATCAGCTCGGGCGAAGCGGATCCGCTGCTCTACTTCCGGCGACAGTACCTCCGGGTCGACCACGGCACGCCGAGCCCGGTCGAGGGCAAGAACGAGCCCTGACGTGCCGAGCGTCCAGGCCAACGGCATCGAGGTCGTCTACGACGTCCGGGGCGCGGGGCCACCGCTGGTCCTCCTCCACGGTGCGACCTCGTCCGGCCGGGAGGACTTCGCCGCACAGCTGCCGGCGATGTCGAAGACGTTCCTGGTCCACGTCCCCGACGCGCGCGGCCATGGCCGGACCCGCTGGGACGCGGCCGACGGCTTCTCGTCCGAGTGGCTCGTCGAGGACCTGCGCGCCTTCGTCGACGCGCTCGGCCTCCAGACGTTCCACCTGCTGGGGTTCTCGATGGGCGGCATGACGGCCCTGCAGTTCGCCTCGCGCTGGCCGGAGCGCCTACGGACGCTCCTCGTCGTCGGGATCTCGACGCTGCGCGAGCCCCGGGGGAGCGTCGCGCGGCGGCTCATGAACCCGGAATGGATCCTGGCCCGCGACCCCTCGTGGGCCGCGATCCTGTCGCGGCGCCACGATCCCGTGCAGGGCGCGGGGGCTTGGCAGCGGCTCCTGCCCGCGATCGCGGCCGACATCGTGGACCAGCCGCTCCTCACGCCGGCCCAGCTCCACGGGATCGACTGCCCGGCCATGGTCGTGTGCGGCGACCGGGATCCGTTCGTGCCGGTCGAGCATGCCGCGGCCCTCGCTCGCCAGCTGCCCGACGGGCGGCTGTTCGTCGCGCCCGACTGCGGCCACGAGGTCACGGTCCGGCGAGCGGGTCTGTTCAACGAGGCTGCGTCTGCCTTCTATCGAGCCACCGCCGCGGTCGCGGAGCGGCGGGCCGGACATGCCGCCGCTGGAGCCAGCCCCAGCCAGCCACCCGAAGGAGCCAGCCGATGACGACCCTGCTCGTCCTGTACCGCCGTCCGGACGGTGGCGAAGAGGCTCTCGCGACCCTCGAACGCCGGTACCGCGATGAGCACCTGCCGCTCGTCGCCCAGACCCCGGGCCTGCGGGGAACGCGCGTCTGGCGCGTCGCCGGCGCCCTTGGCAGCGAGACCGATCTCGCGCTCGCGGCGGCCCTCGACTTCGAGGACCGGGACGCGATGGATGAGGCCCTCCGCTCCGACCCGATGCGCCAGGCCGGCCGGGTCCTCCGCGAGATCGCGCCAGGTCTCGCGACGTTCCTCGTCGTCGAAGACGCCGCGGACCTCCTCGCCGGCTGACTTCCGTCCGGCCTGCCGTCGGCGCGATACTGTCGCGAACCGCGCAGGAGGCACGATGAGCCAGGCGGCCGAGCCCCTCGTCCGAGTCATGTTCCCGGCCAGCGGGCCGTCGGGCGACCTCGACGGCGTGGCCCTCGTGGTCCTCGACCGGCCGGAGGTCCTGAACGCCCTCAACTTCGCGCTCATCGCGGAGCTGACCGAGGCCCTCGAGGCGCTGGATGGGGACTCGGCCTGCCGGGCGATCGTCATCACCGGGGCCGGTGATCGGGCGTTCGCCGCCGGAGCCGACATCAGGGAGCTCGCCGTCCAGACGCCGACCAGCCTGACAGTCGACGATCACTTCCACCGCTGGGAGCGGATCAAGCGCATCCGCAAGCCGCTGATCGCCGCGGTCCGGGGCCACGCCCTCGGCGGCGGCTGCGAGCTCGCGATGGCCTGCGACATGATCGTCGCTGGCGAGGATGCCCAGTTCGGTCAGCCAGAGATCAAGCTCGGGGTCATGCCCGGGGCCGGCGGAACCCAGCGCCTGACGCGGGCGATCGGCAAGGCCAGGGCGATGGAGCTGGTCCTGACTGGCCGGAGCATCGGCGCCCGAGAGGCCGAGGCGCACGGGCTCGTGACGAGCGTCGTGCCGGCCGAGGAGACCGTTCCGAAGGCCCTCGAGCTCGCCGCCCGGATCGCCGCGATGCCGCCGGTCGCGGTCCTCGCCGCCAAGGCGGCGGTGAACCGCGCCGAGGAGCTGCCGCTCGAGGCCGGCCTCGAGTTCGAGCGCCGGTCGTTCTACCTGCTGTTCGATACCGAGGACCAGAAGGAGGGGATGGCCGCCTTCGCCGAGAAGCGCAAGCCGGCCTGGAGCGGGCGGTGAGGCGCAGCGAGGCGCCGCGAGCCTGACACCGAACGGGGGTGATGGCGATGGCCTGGGACCACGACATCGGGGACGAGCCGGCGGGAGCGCTGCGAGATCGCGCGCCCGACGTGCTGGCGCCGATCGATCCGACCGCACCCGTCGGGGGCCACCATGCGCCCACCGATCTGCCCGGCTCGCTCGCCGACGAGCCGGAACACGACTGGGCGGCTGCCGAGCCACGGCTCATGCCGCTCCTCCGCCCGCCGGGCAGCGGCGGCACGCAGCTGGGGATGCTCGACCGGAACCAGCTCGCCTCCGAGGGCCTGCGATCACACGCCCAGCCCGTCGTCGACGAGGGGCCGGCGGGCCTGACCGTTGCCTATGCGATCCGCGAGGGTGGCTTCGACGTCCTGGTGAACGCCGATCACCTGCTCGCCTGGGGGATCGAGCCGGCGGCGATGCGCGCCGCGGCGATGGCCAACCTCGCCGCCTGGTCGGCCACGGCGGCGTGGACCGACGAGGCGGAGGGAGGCCGTCGGATCCTGTCCTCGGACACGGGCGAGGGGAGCGATGCCGCCCGGATCCTGCTGCCGGAGGTCCGGCAGCACCTCGCATCCGAGCTCGGGGCGGGCGGCGCGAACGTGCTCGTCGGCGTGCCGTACCGGCACCTCCTCGTGGCCGGCACGTTCCGGGCCGACGATCCCGAGTTCGCGTCGCTGTTCATGGACTTCGTCGGTGCCAACGCCGACGACTCCGACGAGCCGATCGACCGCCGCGTCTTCGAGCTCGTGGACGGCGAGCTGCGATCGTTCTTCCCGTGAACCGGGAGACTGACGGGACGCCCGAGCCGGCAGGACTGCCGCTGGTTCGAGTCGAGGTCGGCGGACCGGTGGCCACGATTACCCTCGACCGTCCGGCGGCCCTCAACGCCCTCACCATCCCGATGAAGCTCGAGCTGTTGTCGGCCCTGGCCCAGGCCGAGGCCGACCGCACGGTCCGGGTGGTGATCCTGACCGGGGCAGGTCGGGCGTTCTGCGCCGGCCAGGACCTGAATGAGCGCAGGGAGCCCGACGCGCCGCCTCTCGGCGAGGAGCTCCGGCAGCGCTACAACCCGATCGTCCGGCGGATCCGGGCGATGCCGAAGCCGGTCATCGCGGCGGTCAACGGCGTCGCCGCCGGTGCCGGTGCGTCACTGGCCTTCGCGTGCGACCTGCGAGTCGCGTCCGAGACCGCGACCTTCGTCCTCGCCTTCGGTCGGATCGGTCTGATCCCCGACACGGGCGCGACGTGGCTGCTGCCGCGGCTCGTCGGCCTGCCGCGGGCGATGGCGATGAGCCTCCTCAACGATCCGATGCCGGCCGTCGAGGCCGAGCGTCTCGGCCTCGTGACGAAGGTGGTGGACCCGGACGCGCTGCGTGTCGAGGCCGCTTCGCTCGCCGGGCGGCTGGCGGAGGCCGCGCCGCTGGGCGTGGCGTTCACCAAGCGAGCCCTCTACGAGGCGCAGGACCTGGATTTCCTGGCGGCCCTCGAGAACGAGGCCTCGCTCCAGGACGTCGCCGGCCGGACGGCCGACCACCGGGAGGGCATGGCCGCGTTCATCCAAAAGCGGCAGCCCCAATTCCGAGGCGAATAGCGGGCTGTCCGCCGACCCTCAGCTGGCGCCAGCCCTCAACCGGCGGCGGCCCCGCCGCCTGTCGCCGTCGGCCGCCTGCTCGCCCGGGCGCGCCGGAGCGCCGCGAACCCGACGAGCGCGACGATCACCAGGAGACCGAGTCCGATCCCGATCGGAGCGACGGCCGAGGCATCGGCGAGGCCGCCCGAATGCTCGGCAGTCCCACCGGCGGCCTTCGGCGGTTCGACCGCCGTCCCGCCGGTGAAGCCACCGTCGATCGCGGCCATGCGCTCCGCGCACGGGTCGCTGGCGACTGGCTTCCCGACGCCGGGGTCGGTTCCGATCCCCGGACCCGTCACGCTCCCTGGCTCGGCGCCCGAGGACCCAGGCTCCGCCTGGCCCACGTCGGGCGTCGCTGCCGGCTCGGGCGGAGGTGGCGGCTCGATCGTCGATCCGGGCTCGGCCACGGCGGTCCCGGCCGGCTCCGCGACGGCCGTCGCCAGCGGAAGATCGATCGCGGTCGCGGCCGGGCCCGATCCCGCCTCGGTTGTGCCGCCACTCCCGGTGCTCCCACCGGTGCCGCCGGCGCTCCCGCCGCC
>DATEZX010000084.1:0-5271 GCA_035255225.1 Candidatus Limnocylindrales bacterium | reverse complement strand
GTTCTCGCGCGGGTAGCCGAAGTCGGGCATGACCTTCTGGGTCTGGGCCAGGATCGAGTAGTCGCCGCAGCCGGGGCACCACCTGACCTCCTGGTCGGACACGAAGTCCTTCCGGGTCAGCACGGGCACCTCGGCGGCGCCGGATCCGTTGGCCTTGTCGATCGTCATCGCGCTGGAACCTTCATGTCAGCCAGGATCCGGTCGGCTTCCGCCTCGATCTCGGCGATTCGGAAGGGCTTGCCCCGGACCCGGTTATAGCCGGCGGCGTCGACCAGGTAGCGGGCCCGCAGGACCATGAGCAGCTGGCCCATGTTGACCTCAGGCACGAGGACCCGGCGGTAGGCGCTCAGGACGTCGCCGGTGTTGAGCGGCAGCGGGTTGAGGTGGCGCAGGTGAGCGTGGGCGACCGAGGCCCCCCTGGCCTGAAGCCGCTCGACCGCGCTGCGGATCGCGCCGTAGGTCGAGCCCCAGCCGACGATGAGCAGCTCGCCCTCGTCGGGTCCGAAGACCTCGAGCGGCGCGATGTCGCCGGCGATCCCGGCGATCTTGGCCTGCCGCAGCTCGTTCATCCGGTGGTGGTTCTCGGGGTCGTAGCTGACGTTGCCGATGACGTCGGCCTTCTCGAGGCCGCCGACCCGGTGCTCGAGGCCGGGCGTGCCGGGCACGGCCCACGGCCGGGCGAGGGTCTTCGGATCGCGAAGGTACGGGAAGAAGCCGTCCTTCTCGGTGCGGTTCGGGACGGCGATCGTCGGCAGGTCCTCGAGCCGCGGGATCGCCCACGGCTCGGCGCCGTTGGCGAGGAACGCGTCCGACAGGTACGCGACCGGGGTCATGTACTTGAGGGCCAGGCGCCAGGCCTCGATCGCCATGTCGAAGCACTCGGCCGGCGTGGCCGGGGCGACGACGACCATCGGCGAGTCGGAGTTGCGCCCGAACAGGACCTGCAGCAGGTCGCCCTGCTCGGTCTTGGTCGGCATGCCGGTCGAAGGGCCGGCGCGCTGGACGTCCACGACGACGAGCGGCAGCTCGACCATGACCGCCAGGCCCATCGCCTCGCTCTTGAGGGCGATGCCGGGGCCCGACGAGGCGGTGAGCCCGAGGGCGCCACCGTAGCTCGCGCCGATGGCCGCACCGACCGCCGCGATCTCGTCCTCGGCCTGGAACGTCTTGACGCCGAAGTTCTTGTAGCCCGCCAGCTGGTGCAGGATGTCCGAGGCCGGGGTGATCGGGTAGGAGCCGTAGAACAGCGGCCGGTTCGCGAGCTGCGACGCCGCGACCATGCCCAGCGCCGTCGCCTCGTTGCCGGTGATGTTCCGGTATGTGCCGGGCGCCAGCCTCGCCGGCGGGACGAGATAACGCTCGTGGAAGATCTCGGTCGTCTCGCCGAAGTTGTAGCCGGCGCGCAGGGCGCGGCGGTTGCCCTCGGCGATCTCCGGCCGCTTCGAGAACTTCTCCTCGATCCACGCGAGCGTCGAGTCCATGCTCCGCTCGTAGAGCCAGAACATGAGCCCGAGGGCGAAGAAGTTCTTCGTCAGGTCGACCTGCTTGTTCGTCAGGCCGAGGCCCTCGAGGGCCCGAGCGTTGAGCGTCGAGATCGGCACTGCGAAGAGGTGCCACGCGGAGAGCGAGCCATCGGCCAGTGGGTTGGCCGCGTAGCCGACCTTCTGGAGGTTGCCCGGGGTGAAGGCGTCCTCGTTGACCACGATCGCCCCGCCGTGCGGAAGCTCGCCGAGGTTGGCCTTGAGCGCCGCGGGGTTCATCGCGACGAGCACGTCCGGGGCGTCGCCCGGGGTGTGGATGTCGGAGCTGGAGAAGCTCAGCTGGAAGCCCGACACGCCGGGCAGCGAGCCCGCCGGGGCGCGGATCTCGGCCGGGTAGTCCGGGAAGGTGCTGATGTCGTTCCCGAACAGCGCCGCGTCGCGGGTGAACTGGGTGCCGGTCAGCTGCATCCCGTCGCCGGAGTCGCCGGCAAAGCGGATGGTGACGCGGTCGAGCTGGCGCTCGGGGACGGGTTTCGCGTGGGTCATGGTCATCGGGTCGGGGTCACGCGCCTTCGCTGGCAGCCATCCGCTGGTCGGTCAGCGGCGGCAGGTTGAGCAGCTCCTCCGGGAACGCCTCGGCGAGGTACTTGAGGACGTCCACCGGACGGACGACACCGACGAGCCGACCGTCGTCGTCGACGAGCGGCAGGTTCCGGTAGCGACCGGTCTGCATGAGGTCGATGGCGTGACGGATCGGCTGCTCGAGATTGAGGGTCCAGGGATGCCCGACCATCATCGAGTCGACGCGCGCGCTCAGGTCCGAGCCGCTCGCCACGAGCTTGCCGAAGATGTCGCGCTCGGTGAGGACCCCGAGGAGCCTCCCCTCCGGATCGGTCACGAAGACCGAGTCGGCCACGCCGGTCCGGCGGATCAGGTTGAGGCAATCCGCCAGGCTCGTGCCCGGTGGGACCGTCAGGGGGTCGCGCCGGCCGAGCATCTTGAGCTTCTCGTCGGCGAGGGTCGGGACGCGGTCCGCGACGTCGCGCTCGGTGATCTCCGTCACGAGCGTGCAGTCTAGCCCACCCACCCCGTCCGACCCGGTCGGACCCTTGGCCCACGCCGGGTGGGCCGATCGGCCCGTTTCGCCCGTCAGGCCTCCGGGATGGCTCGCGCAACCACCCACCGGACGAGGTCCGCGTACTCGGCGTCGAAGGCCGGGCGGGCCGCCGCGGGCATGGCCTGGCGATGCCGGAGCCAGGCGCAGGCATGGGCGACCAGCCCGACGCGCCACGCCAGGCTGAACGTCGCGGTGAGATCGCGCCCGTAGGGCTCGAGGTACGCATCCCGCAGCCTGGTGAACCACGGATCGGGCGGCGCCAGTCCGTTGTGGGATTCGAGGAACCGGAAGGTCACCACGAGCGAGAAGAACGGATGGCCGATCGATGCGTCGCCCCAGTCGAGGAACCTCAGGTCCTCGCCGCGCACGAACAGCCCGTTCACGTGCAGGTCATCGTGCTGGGCCGTCTCGGCCGGCCCCGCGGCACCGAGCTCGGCGCAGAGCGCACCGAAGCGCGGCGCGAATCGCCGCAGTCGCCGGACGTCGTCGGGGGCCAGCGGGACGTCGCTCGCCAGGAGCGACTCGAGCGCGGCTGGCAGGCGCTCCAGGCGGAGGTCCGGCACGCCGTGGCCGAGGTGGTCGACCGCGTGGCTCGTTTCGCCGAGCTGCAGCTCCGCGTAGCGCGGCAGCGCCCGAAGCCAGATCTCGGGCGAGTTGCCGAGCGTGCCGACCGCGACGCCGGCGTCGGCGGTCAGCAGCCATGCCCGCGACTCGTCGACGGCGAGGACGGTCGGCAGGCGATCCGGCCACCGACGCGCGAGCTCGGCCGTGAGCCGCGGCTCGAACGCCTGGACGGGCTGGCAGGCCTTGAACCAGGCCGTCTCCTCGCCGACGGTCACCCGCATCGTCGTCGCCCAGGCTCGCTGCTTCTGGAGTTCGAGGGAGAAGTCAGGACCGACGACGCCCGCGATCCAGCGTCGCGCCTCGGCGAGATCGAGCGGCTGCGCGAAGTCGAGGGGCTCGGGCGGGGTCACGAACCCTTCGCGGCACGAAGGGCGGCCCGGGCACCCTCGGCGACGAACGACGCGTCGGCGCCGAGGCCGACGAACGTGAAGCCGAGCTCGAGGTGCGGGCCGAACGCAGCGTGGTCGTAGAGCAGGATGCCCGCCGCCTTGCCGTTGGACCGGCAGGCCGCGACCACGCTCCGGAGCGCGGCCTCGTACGTCGGGTCACCGAACTGTCCGGGGACGCCGAGCGAATGCGACAGGTCGGCCGGGCCGACGAAAAGCACGTCGACGCCGTCGATCGCGGCGATGTCGCCGGCGTCTCGGAGAGCGCCCGGCGACTCGACCTGGACGATGCCGACGAGGTCCCGGTTGACCGAGCCGATCGCAGCATGCCCGACCGAGCCGAGGCGAGCGCCCCGCGTGAGGAGCGCGACGCCGCGCACCCCATCCGGCGGATAGCGAAGGAACGAAGCCGCTTCGCGGGCCTCAGTCGCCGAGTCGAGGCGCGGGATCACCACGCCGGCGGCGCCGAGGTCGAGCGCGCGGCCGATCCGGAGCCGTTCGCCCGACTGTGGCCGTACGAGCGCGGTCGCGGCGGTGGCCTCGATCGCCGTGAGATGGGCAAGCAGGTCGGCCTCGGTCCCGGCGCCGTGCTCGAGGTCGACGACGACCCAGTCGAAGCCAGCGCGGGCCACGAGCTCGGCGGCCAGTGGCGAGCCGAGGCCGGCCCACGCGCCGAACAGCGTCTCGCCGCCGAGGATCCGCTCACGGAAGGTCATCGCCACGTTCGTATGATGCCGGGGTGACCGCGCGCGCGAAGACCCTTCACGACATCTGGCCGCTCTACAACCTGCGGCTGCGAACCGGCGAGCTGACGCTCCGGGTGCCGACCGAGGCGGAGCTGCCAGCCTTCGTTGCCGTGGCCGATGCCGGCATCCACCCACCCGAGGAGATGCCGTTCGGGATCGCCTGGACGGATCTGCCCTCGCCCGAACGCGAGCGCTCCTCGTACCAATGGTGGATGCGGGCGCGGGCGGACTGGAGCGTGGATGACTGGTTCCTCACCCTCGGCGTCTGGGTCGACGGCCGGCCGGCCGGCTTCCAGGACCTGCGGGCGAAGGACTTCAGGATCCTCCGGACCGTCGGGACGGGCTCATGGCTGGGTCGCTCGTTCCAGGGCCGCGGAGTCGGGAAGCTCATGCGACAGGCCGTCCTGGGCCTCGCCTTCGACCACCTGGGCGCGGAGGTCGCCGTGAGCGGGGCGTTCATCGACAACCCCGCGTCCAATCGCGTCAGCCTGGGCATCGGTTACGAGCCCGACGGGACGACGCGCGCCGCGCCACGCGGCGTGCCTCGGGAGCAGCAGCGCTTCCGGATGACCCTCGCCGGCTGGCGCGCCCGGCCGCGGCCCGAGGTCGTCGTCGAGGGCCTCGCGAGCTGCCTCGAGATGTTCGGGGTGCCGGCCGGCGGCTGACGCTCGGGGGCGCTTCGCACGCGGCCGACCCCAAAGATCGAACCGTTCCGTTGCTGCGTGGCTCATCTACGGTAAGCGTCCACGTCGGACGCGCCGTTGGAGGGAGTCGAGGGTGATCTCAACCCTCGTCGAACGGGCGAGAGCCGGGGATGAGGAGGCGTTCGCCAGCCTGGCACGTGGGGCCGGCGACCGACTGCTCGCGATCGCGTATCGGATCCTGCGCGACCTGGCCCTCGCCGAGGACGCCGTCCA
>DATEZX010000083.1:0-3340 GCA_035255225.1 Candidatus Limnocylindrales bacterium | reverse complement strand
CTGGTGTTGTAGCCGTTGACCATCATCGCCGACGGGGCGTAGATCGAGCCGCTCGACGGGATGATGACCTCGGTGTTGATGTTCTTCGCCTGGAGGGCCTTGGCGATGGCGATGTTGTTGAAGTCGTACTTGATGAGGATCGGGATCTCGCCCTTGGCGGCGAGGTCGGCGTTGCCCGCCTGGCCGGCGAGGTTCGGCGCGATCTTCTTCGCCAGCGCGATCCCCGAGTCGAAGCTGCCCCACGACCCCCCGGTCGAGGTCACGAGGGCCATGAAGAACGCGTCGCCCTCGCCGGCCTGGCCGGGGGTCCGCACGCCGACGAGACCCTTGAACTCGGGCTTCGCGAGATCCGCCCAGTCGGCCGGCGGCTGGAGGTTCTTGGCCTTGAGGGCGTCGAGGTTGACGAGGATCGACGGCACGCCGACGAACGTCGCCACCCAGCCGCCCTTGCCGGCCTGGGCCTTGAGGTTCGACGGCAGCTGGTCGGCGCCCGGCGGCAGGTAATCCGGCACGACACCCTTGGTCGAGGCGATCGGCCCGTAGGCGAGGCCGATGTCGGAGAAGATCGCGACCGGGTTGTTCTTCTCGGCGTCGTAGCGCTGGATCTCCTGGGCCGAGGTCATGTCGGTGTCCTGGTGGACACAGCCGGCGATCGCGTACTTGGCGCAGAAGGCCTGGATGATGGCTCCGTAGTTGGCCCAGTCGTCGGGCATGCCGTAGGTCACGAGGGTCGCGCCCTCGGTCTTGGCCTTGGCGAGGTCGGGTGCGCCGCTCCAGGCGCTGCCTCCGCCGCCGGAGCAGGCGGCGACGATGACGGCGAGCAGGCCGAGGACGAGCAGGGCTCGGGGCAGGGGGCGCCGGACGTCCACGTTCGATCCTCCATCACGATCGGCCCGCCGCTCGTGCGACCGCCGGCGGTACCGCGGCCCGGGACGCTCGCCGGCAAGCCTAGCCGAAATGCCGCGACGCGGAGCCTCGCGCGCCGCGTCGGGCCGGCGGCTATCGTGTGCGGGCCCATGCCGCTGACCTTGCTGCGGGACACCCGCGTCCGGCTCGTCCTCACCAGCGCGACGCTGCTGTTCGTCGAGCTGCTGCTCATCCGCTGGATCCCGTCGACCGTCCGGTACATCGGGTTCTTCAGCAACTTCCTGCTCATCGCGAGCTTCCTCGGCATCGGCCTCGGGATCCTCCTCGGCCGGCGCGTCCGGTTCGCGGCCGTAGCGACGTTCCCGGTCCTGCTCGCGATCGTCGTGTGGCTCGTCACGAGCCTCGAGCTGAACCTCCAGATCCGCTCCACCGACGAGCTCTTCTTCGGCCTCGCCGAGAGCAGCTCGGCCGACCTGAACTTCCTCGCCCTGCCGCTGGTCTTCACGCTCGTCGCGACGCTCATGGCCGCGCTCGCGCTGCCGCTCGGTCCCCTCCTCCGGTCCCGCCCACCGCTCGAGGCCTACGCCTACGACATCACCGGCTCGCTGCTCGGCATCGCCGGCTTCACGATTCTCAGCGCGGCCGGGACGACGCCGGTCGCGTGGTTCTTCGTCGTCGCGGTCCTGCTCGTCCTGCTCAACGCCGGGGCCGGCGGCCGGCTCATCGTGGTCCTGTCGGCGACCGGCCTGTCGATCGCGGCCTTCGTGGTGATCATCGCCATCTCGGCGGGGCACATCCCGAGCGGCGAGATCTGGTCGCCGTACTACCGCATCGACACGTACCGCAACGGAGCCGGCCAGCTGGCGATCAACGTCAACGGCATCCCCCACCAGACGATCCACGAGGTCAACGGCCCGCAGGAGGGCTTCTACAAGCAGGTCTACCGCTGGTTCCCCGGCCGGACGTACCAGAACGTCCTGATCGTCGGCGCGGGCAGCGGCACGGACACCGCGATCGCCCTCGCCAACGGTGCAGGTCACGTCGATGCCGTCGAGATCGACCCGCAGATCCAGAACCTCGGCCGCCAGTACGACCCCGACCGGCCGTACCAGGATCCGCGAGTCAACGCCATCGAGAACGACGGCCGGGCGTACCTCCGCGCGACCGACAGGAAGTACGACCTCGTCATCTTCGCGCTTCCCGATTCGCTGACGCTCGTCAGCTCCCAGGCGAACATCCGCCTCGAGTCGTTCCTCTTCACCGAGGAGGCCTTCGCGAGCGTCCGCGACCACCTGGCGCCCGACGGGGTGTTCGTCCTCTACAACTACTACCGCGAGTCATGGCTCGTGACGAAGATCGCCGGGATGCTCGGCGACGTCTTCCACACGCCACCCATCGTGCGGCTGTTCGCCTCGACCTCGGCCGTCCTGGCCGACGGTCCGGCGATCGCCGCCCTCAACGGCGCCGCGCCGCCGGGCGACTCCGTCGATCAGGTCCCGAGCGTCGGCGACCCGACACCCAGGCCGGCGACCGACGACTGGCCGTTCCTGTACCTGCGCACGCCGTTCATCGCCGATTACTACCTCGCCGGGCTGGCGTTCGCCCTCGTGTTTGCGCTCGGGGCGGTGGTCTTGGGCGCGCGCGCGACCGGAACGTCGATCCGGCGCTTCAGCCCCCACTTCTTCGCCCTGGGCACGGCGTTCCTGCTGCTCGAGACGCGGAGCCTGGTCAGCTTCAGCCTGCTGTTCGGCTCGACGTGGCTCGTCAACGCCCTCGCGTTCTTCGCGATCCTGGCCAGCGTCCTGCTGGCGATCCTCGTGAACGCCCGCCTGCGCATCCAGCGCGCGGCGCCGCTGTATGCGCTGCTGCTCATCGCGATCGCGGTCGCCTACCTCCTCCCGCCGGAGTCGCTGCTGCTCGACCCGCCGTGGTTGCGCTACCTGCTGGCGGCCGTCGTCGCCTTCGCCCCGGTGTTCATCGCCAACCTCGTCTTCACCTACTCGTTCCGCGACACGAAGACAGCCGACATGGCGTTCGCCAGCAACCTCCTCGGCGCGATGGTCGGCGGGGCGATGGAGTACCTGGCCCTGCTCACCGGCTACCGGGCGCTGCTGCTGTTCGTCGCGGTCCTCTACGGCCTCGCGTGGGTCTTCGCGAACCGCTGGCGGCTCCTGGCCGACCGCGACCTGGCGCCGGACGGCGAGACGGCCGGCGAAGAGGAGGCCGCGGCACTGGCGTGACCGGCTCGGCCCTCGCCCGATCGGCCACGGAGCTGCGCCGACGGCTGACCCAAACGTACCAGCCAGCCCCCGCCAGGGTGGACGAAATGTACTGCGCAAGGTCCCGACAGCAGACTCTCGGCGTGGTCAAAGCGAGCCCAGCGGCACTCTCCGGCGCCCGGCCAGACACCGCGCCGTCGACACACGCCCAGACTCGGCACCACCCTGCGGGGGGCCAAGCCGTCGCCGAGTTC
>DATEZX010000082.1:0-10354 GCA_035255225.1 Candidatus Limnocylindrales bacterium | reverse complement strand
CGCTCCTCCGGGTCTTGTTCGTGTTTCGGGGGCAATCGTCGAGCCCGGACGGCGATTTGGGCGGCCTGGCTACGACGCCGCGGATGCCGAACCGGCGAGCCGGGGGCCGGGCGCCGAGACCCCGGCCGGCGGCGGCACGAGCTCGAGGCGGACCGCGACCATGGCCGCCTCCACGCGGCCCGACACCCCGAGCTTGGCCAGGATGTTGCCGACGTGGACGCCGACCGTCTTCTGGCTGATGAACAGCCGCTCGCCGATCTCGCGGTTGGTCCGGCCCTCGACGATCAGTGACAGGACCTCCCGCTCGCGATTGGACAGCCCGAAGGCCGGCTCGGGCCGACCATCCGAGGCCGCACCGGCGAAGGCCGCCGCAATCGGGCTGGCCATGACCGGCACGCCGGCCGGGGCCGGCCCCGGCAGCGGCGTCGTCGAGGGCGCGCCGGAGGCCGGCGCGGTGGCCGGCGCGGCCGCGGTCGCCGTCGCGCCCGGAGCGGCTGGCACGTTGATGAGCGCGCGTCGAGCCAGGCCCTCCAGCGCCCGCTGCAGCGGCCGCGCCTCCAGCTCCCGCGCGATCCGCACCGCCTGCAGGAGTGGTCCGCGCGCGGCCGCTCGCCCGACCCGCGCATCGTGGCCCGGGAGCGTGGCCTCGGCCTGGTGCCAGCGAGCCTTCGCGACGTGGTACGGCTCGCGCGCCCGCTCCCAGGCCTGCGCCGCCGCGTCCCATAGCACGGGGTCGTCGCGCGACTCGAGGCGTGCGCCGAAGGCCCGCGCGGTCGCCAGGTTCGCGTCGGCTTCGAGCCGGCCGGGCGAACCCGCCGAGATCCCGCTCGCGCGGATGACCGCATCGGTCTCGGCGAGCACGCGGCGAGCTCGCTGGCGGGCGCCGCTGACCTCTGGCAGGGCGCGCCGCTCGCGGGCGTCGTCTGCCGCCGCCGCCTGGACCTCGAGATACGTCGCCGCCATGCGGGCCGTCAGGGCCCAGTCCTCGGCCCGTCGTACGAGCGTCCAGCCACGCTCCGCGGCGCGCCGGGCGTCGGCGACGTCACCGCGCCACAGGGCGAATGACGCGGCCGCGCGGGTGGCCGGCACCTCCAGCTGCGGGTCGGGTGCGTGGTCGACCTGGAGCGGACGCCAGCCGAGGAGGCTCGCGGCACGCTCGTCGACGCTCGTCTCGACCTCGAGCATCGCGGCCGTGACCGAGGCATCGGCGAAGGCCACGGGGTCCGGGCTCCACTCGAGGGCGGTGCGGATGGTCTCACGGGCCTCGACCCACCGACCGGCATTGAAGAGCGCCTCGGCGATGTTGCCCCGCAGGGGATTGCCGTAGGCGACCTCGAGACCGTCCCGCCGGGCGTCGTCGATCGCGGCCTCGGTGATCGAGATCGCCTCGTCGCGCCGGCCGAGCAGGGACAGCGAGGTCGACAGGTTGAGCGTCGCCCGGAAGCCGACGTCGGGGTCGGACAGCTCGCGGGCCAGCTCGCGGGCCGAACGGAGCAGTGCGATCCCGGCCTCGCCGCTCGCGCCCCAGGCCTGCGCAACGCCGACCGTGCACAACGCGTGGGCCTCGATGCCGCGGGCCTCGGGTCCGGCCCGCCGGGCGACCGCGATCGCGTCGCGGCCGACCGCGTCGGCCTCCTGGAAGAGGCCGAGCAGCATCAGCGTCTGGGCGAGCGAGCCAAGAATCCTGGCGCGGCCGACCGAGTCCTCCGGCGGCACGATCGAGACGGCGCGGCGGTGCTCGGCGAGGGCCCGGTCGTGGTCGCCGAGGGTCCGCGCCACGCGCCCGAGCATCTCGTGGAGCTCGGCGCTGAGCTCGGCATCGGCCCGTTCCCCGAACCTCGCGAGGGCGCTCTCGAGATAGGCCATCGCGCGGTCCGGCCGGCCGGCGGCAAGCGCGACGGTCGCGGTCTCGTAGAGCAGGTGGCCGGCATTCGCCCGCTCCGAGGCGCTGCCGGGTCCGAGCTCGAGCGCCAGCTCTCGAGCCGCCAGGGCGTCGGCCGCCGAGTCGAGGCGTTCCGAGTCGGTGGCCGCGACGATCGCCGCCGAGCGGGCGCGGGCGGACTCGTGGGCGGCGAGCCAGTGGGTCAATGCCGCGCTCGCGTCGTGAGCCCGCTCGAGCGCCGATGCCAGGGCGAGCCGGTGGCGGCGCCGGGTCGCGGGCAGGAGGTCCGACTCGATCGCCCGGCCGACCAGCTCGTGGCGGATCTCGACGCGGCCGTCGGGCGCCTCGACGACGAAGCCGTGCCCGATCCCCTCCTCCAGGCCGGCGCGCAGATCGGCGTGGAGCACGCCGTCGCCACGACGTGGCCGCGTGGTCGACCGGGGCGGGATGCCCTCGGTCAGGACCTCGTACGTCGCGTCGACCACGGCCATCGTCTCGCGGGTCAGGGGCATGCCGGCCAGCGCGAGGAGGCGCAGGACGCGGCGACACTCCGGCCCCCGGAGGGCGACGCGGGCGAGGATCAGCTCCTCGAGCGACGAGCCGAGGGCGACCCCTGGCAGCTCGCGGCGGGCGGCCAGGACTTCCTCCGCGACGAGTGGGATCCCCGCCGAGCGCTCGGCGACCAGGAGCAGCGCGGCCGCCGTCGGGCGCTCGCCCTCGATCTCGGCGACGAGCTGCGCGAGCTCACGGCGGTCCAGCAGGCCGAGCTCGAGGCGATCCGGTGGATCCGTCGCCTGGGCCATCGCGGCCAGCTCGGGAAGCAGGAGATGGCCGCGCGCCAGTCGATCGGAGCCATAGGTTGCGACGAGGCACAGGCGAGCCGGTCGGGTCACCCGCGCCAGGAACGTCGCGAGGCCGCGCGTGCCCGCGTCGGCGTGGTGAAGGTCCTCGAGGACGAGCAGGACGGGGCGGTCCTCGCCGCTCCGGGCCAGGAGGCCATGAATGGCCTCGTTGAGCCAGGCCGTCCGCCGCTCCGGGGCGATCGCCTCGCGGCGCCGGGGTCTCGGGGCATCGGCGCCGTAGCCGAGCCGCGGTGCGAGGTCCGGCAGCAGGCGAGCCAGGGGCTCGGCGCCGGGGCCGACGATCCGCTGGAGCTCGGCGTCGTCGAGGGTGGCCAGCCACCGCCCGAGGCCCTCGGCGATCGGCGCGTACGCCGCGGCCGCGTGGGCCGGCACGGCCCGGCATCTGACCACCCGGAACGAGCCGTCGAGCCGCTCGACCCGACGGATCGTCTCGCTGACGAGGCGGCTGACGCCGATCCCGCCACTGCCCGCCAGCAGGATGCGGGGGCTTCGGCCCTCGGCCGCCGCCTCGAGGGCCACGGCCAGCCGCGACAGCTCGCGTTCGCGGCCCACGAAGCGGTCGCTGATGAAGCGAGCGGGCATGGAGGCATCCTCTCATACGCCGGTGCGCTCGCGACAGCCGGCCTCGACGGACCGTCTCGCGCCGCGGGGCCCGGCCGCACCGCTACGCTGGCGCGGATGACGGACGCCACGAAGTCGCCCGCGGCGAAGCCCGGCGGACCCCATCCTCGCAACGCCCTCAACGAGCTGTCGGGCGAGGCGTGGCTCTACTTCACGAAGTCGGTCTGGACGACCGCGTACCCATCGGAGCTGGGGCACGACCTCCGGAAGGCCCACGGCGCGAACAAGCCGCCGCGGCTGATGGCTCGCCTGATCGAGTTCTTCACCCGTACCGGCGATCTCGTCCTCGACCCCTTCGCCGGGGTCGGCGGGACGCTCCTCGGGGCAGCGATCGCCCGAGGCCCCCGGCGGGCGATCGGCATCGAGCTGTCGGCGCGCTGGGCAGCCGTCTACGACGAGGTCGTCTCCGCCGCGGCGCGTGAGCGCGCCGGGCAGGGGCCCGAGGTCGCCGACCTCGGCGCCCAGGATCCCGGTGGCCTGCGCCGCTTCGACCCGTCCGGCTGTGAGCTGCGCGTCGGGGACGCACTGGCGCTCCTGCCGGCGATCGATCCGGCGTCGATCGACTTCGTCGTCACCGATCCGCCCTACAACGTCCAGCTCCCGATGACGATGGCCGGTGGACCCCTCGCCCAGGCGCATGCCAATCGCCGGACCGACTACGCGATGGTCACCGACGACCCGGCAGACCTGGCCAACGCCCCCAGCTACGAGGCCTTCCTCGCCCGGATGACGGACGTCCTGGTGCACATCCGCCGCGTCCTCCGGCCCGGCCGCTATGCCGTCCTCATCGTCCGCGACGCGTACCAGGACGGCCGGTACCTGTTCACGGGCGCCGATCTGGCGGCCAGGGCTGGCGGCGTCGGCCTGGTCCCGAAGGGCGACCTCATCTGGTACCAGGCCGGATCACGCCTGCGGCCGTACGGCTATCCGAGCGGCTTCGTGCCGAACATCGTCCACCAGCACCTGCTGGTGTTCCGGCGCGAGCCCTAGCCGCGAGCGCTGGCCGCGAGCCCTATCGGATGCCGCGCGCGCTCAGGACCGCGGTCAGGATGTCGTCGACCTCGGGCATCGCCTCGCGACGGCCGTGGGCCGCGACCTGCGCGCCCGGGAGGCCGAGCGTCGTCCGGTGGACCCAGCCGCGCCGGCCGTCCGGGCAGAGGACCTCCCAGAACCCGCCGCCAGTGTCGAGGACCTCGACCTCGTCACCGGCCATGAGGTCGGAGACCTGGTGGCCCAGGACCTCGTCCGGTCGGTCGAGGAGGGACACGACGGCGTAGCGAACGACGCGCCGGTTGGGGCTCGGGTCGGCCCCGGGCCCGAACCGCATCGCGGCTCGCTCCACGCGGGCGACGCGCAGCGGGTCGGCACGCCGGGCGGCGAGCAGCGACGGCCGGCGCCAGCGAGGCATGAGGCTCTCCGGATCGAGCATGGCGTCCGGCGCCATGGCGGCGACGGCCGGGTCCGAAACCGCGTCCGAATCGCCGCGCGTGTTGTCGGCTCCAGGGGTTGCACCAGCATCATTCGCAGCCGTGACCGGAGCCATGATTTCTCGCTGGGCGGCGGTGTCGGAGTGCTGGCTTGCGCCTCGCCGGGCCAGGCCGACCATGCCCACGAGTCCGGCCGTTGTGATCGTCAGGCCCAGGACCGCCGCCGCCGGAAGCCCCACCGCGGTCGCCGTGACGAGCACACCGGCGAGGATCAGCACCATCAGGACGAGCCGCAGGACGGCTCGCACCATCCCCTGCATCCCTCTCCTCTGGCCCGATGACCGGGCCGATGAATTCAGGAGCCGAGCATGCAGGCCGATCGGCGGGCTCGCAATGGTACGGCGGTCCGGTCGACGCGGATGGGTTCGCCAGCGGAGGGTCGGGTCCGCTGCGGAGAAGGTGGAGTCGTCCCTGGGCGGGCTGACGCCGGCCGACGCCGCGGCGAGGTCCTGGTGGTACCCAGCCGATGGTCCTCTCGGCGGGTCGCGATTGACCCGAACAGGTCATTCCCCTTCGCGCGGCGGGTCCCGACCATGTTGGTCATGCAGGTCATCGCCCCAGCTCGGCCTCTGGCCGGCCGTCCCAGCCGCCTGTCCGTCCTGACCTCGTTCGCGCTCGGCGCCATGTTCGTCGCCGCGGCCGCCGCGATGGCCGTAGCGGTCTTCGGGCTCGGCTTCCTCGAGCAGTTCATCCCGACGGGTCACGCCTCCACGTTCCAGCTCGTCAGCGGCGCGATCGCCTGGACCGTCGCCCTGACCGCGCCGGCGGGCTTCGGCCTCATCGGCGTCACGCGCCTGGCCACGGCCTACGAGCGAGCCCGGGCACGCCGGCCCCGGATCACGCCCGCGGTCCGCCTCGCTCGGGCAATCGGCGACGACCACGTCGTGGCGACGAGCCTCCGCATCCCGGACGCCAGCCGCGTCATCCCCGAGGTCGTCATCGGCCCCTTCGGCGCGGCGATCATCGAGGAGCTGCCGCCGGCGGCCGCGGTCATGTCCCACGGCATCCGGAGCTGGGAGGTCCGCGCCGGGAGCGGCCGCGTCCAGACGATCGAGAACCCGCTCGAGCGCGCAGCCCGCGACGCCGAGCGTGTGCGCGCCTGGCTGGCGAGCGACGAGACCGACCACATCATCAAGGTTTATGCGGCGGTGGTCGGCACCGACCCACGGGTCGAGCGCAGCCAGGGCTGCGCAGTCATCGCCCCCGAGCAGATCGCCGCCTGGCTGACCTCGCTGCCGCCACAGGCGACGCTCGACGAGGGCCGCCGCGATCGCATCGTCCGGATGATCCGCGCCGCGCTCTGAGCGCGGCCCTCCGGCGCGTCCCCGGGAGATCCATTCGCGGCCACACCCGGCCCATCGGGTCCGTTCGCCGCACTGGTAGGGGAGCCTGGATTCGAACCAGGGACCGGCCGTGTATAAGACGGCTGCTCTGAACCGCTGAGCTACTCCCCCGGCGCGATCCTACACCGAGCTCGCTGGGCCCCCGCAGGTCAGACGAGCAGCGGCTTGAGGATCTGCGACACGACGACCAGCACCAGGTAGGCGACAGGGATCGCGGCCAGGAGGCCGAGTGCGGCGCTCCACGGGGTCCGGACGACCCGGGTGCCAGCCCCGCGCGGGAGTGGCACGATCAGCCACGTGACGATCGAGCCGAACAGGAGCACCACGACGACGTCCACCGCCGCCGCGGCGAACCGAAGGTCGCCGCCGGGCAGCGCCGCGCCGCGGCTGAGCGCGACGTCGTAGGCGAGATACAGGACGCCGAGGACCGACGCGACGACGAGCGACGACCCGACCGCGCGGACGATGGGCCGAGGCGCATTCCGGAACTGACGCCAGCGGACCTCCCACCACGAGCGTGCCCTCGGAACCGCGCCGGCGGGCGGCTTGCCGGCCGCGGCGCCGCCCGTTCCTGAAGGCCCGGCGGGACCGGAGGCGCTCAGGGCTGCCCCAGCATCGCCAGCGACCGCCGCGGCGGAATCGTCTCGGGCGTGTGCGCGGCGAGGAGCCGAACGCCGCCGAGGAACTGCTCCAGCTCCTCCTCGGTCGCCCAGAACCCGACGCTGATCCGGAGGGCGTCGACCGGCGGCACCGTCCGGGCAATGGCGAACGTCCGCGCGGCCAGCTCGTCCAGGGCGACCTCGACCGGCCAGCCCGCGATCCGGAACGTGACGAGCGTCGCCATCCGCTCCCTCGGCGTGAGGACGGTGACGCCCGGGATCGCGGCCAGCCGATCGGCGGCCCAGCGCGCCATCGCGGGACCACGCCGGTACACGAAGTCGAGGCCCACGAACATCGTCAGCCAGCCGATGCTGCGGGCCATCCCGACGACGTTCGGGCGGTTGAACGGCGAAACCTCGAACCGCCGCGCGTCGGGGAACGGCCGGTACGAGCCGCGCGAGTCGTAGTCGGCCATCGAGAAGTGGCCACCGAACGTCGGCTGGGCCACCTCGAGGTACGACCGTTGGACCCACAGCGCGCCCATCCCCTCGGGGCCCAGGAGCCACTTCTGGGCCGGCAGCGAGTACATCTCGACCCCCAGGTCGGGCGCCCGGACCGGGATCGCGCCGACGGCCTGCGCCCCGTCGACGAGGACCACCGCGCCGCGCTCGTGGGCGAGGGCCGCGATCTGCTCGACGGGCAGGACCATGCCGGTCGTCCACAGGACGTGCGACGTCGACACCAGCCGGGTCCCGGGCACGATCGCCCGATCGAACGCGGCCAGGACCTCGGCCTCGCTCGCGTCCCCGTCGAAGTCGGCGAAGCGGAGGTCGACGCCGAGCCGGTCGCGGAGCGGGTACAGCGGCCCGAGACCGCCCGCGTGCTCGTGGGTCGTCGTGACCGCGACGTCGCCGGGTGACCAGTCCACGGACCACGTTCCCAGGTTCAGCCCGTCGGTCGTCGCGTGGGTCAGGGCCACCTCGTCGATGTCGGCGCCGATGACCGCCGCCACCCCGGCGCGGGCCTCGTCGATCCGCTGGAGGAGCTCGAGGTAGTAGCCGAAGTCCGCTCGCCCGACGTCCCGCTCGTAGGCCGCGAGCTCGGCCATCGCGGCCGCCGCCTCGGCGGGCAGGGGTCCCACCGAGCCGGTGTTGAGCTGGATCCCGGCGCCCAGCGAGGGCAGCGCCGCTCGAACCGCCGCGAGCTTCTCCGCGTCGGGCATGAACGGCGAGACCACGTTCGTATCATACGGGCGAGGTCGGTCGGCTCCGGCAGTCGACCAGGCGATTCGGGGGAGGATCGAGGGCCCATGGCGGCGACGGGCTTCGCTCGACCAGAGCTCCTGGCATCGGCGGAGTGGCTGTCCGAGCAGCTGTCCCGCGACGCCGTCCGGGTCGTCGACGTCCGGTGGCGGCCGGACGGCACCGCCGCCCAGGCGTTCGAGGCCGGGCACATCCCGGGCGCCGTCCACCTCGACTGGCGGACCGAGCTCACCACGACGCCGCCTGCCGACGAGGGTCCGGCGCTGCACCTCGCCAACGGAGACGCAGCCGCGATCGCCTTCGGTCGGGCGGGGATCGGCGATGGGGCGAGCGTCGTCCTGTACGACGACACCCTGTCGCTCTACGCCGCCTGGACCTGGTGGGCCCTGCGGGTCTACGGCTTCGAGTCGGCCCGGGTCCTCGATGGCGGGTTCCCGACGTGGCAGGCCAGCCGGCGACCGGTGAGCACCGCATCGCTGCCCCACAAGTCGGCGACGTTCACAGCGCGCCTCAATCCCCGCCTGCGCCTGTCCACGACCGACGTCCGGGCAACCCTCGGCTCGCCCGACGTCCAGCTGCTCGACGCCCGGGCGGCCGCCGAGTATCGCGGCTTCGAGGGCAACGCCCGGCGCCTCGGCCACATCCCGGGGGCGGTCAGCGTGCCGATCGGCGGGATGCACGAGCGGGGCAGCCAGGCCCTTCGCGAGCCGGAGGTCCTGCGGGCCCAGCTGATCGGCGCGAATGTCGCCCGCGGCCGGCGGCACGTCTGCTACGACAGCACCGGCGTCGGCGCAGCGAAGCTCGCCTTCGTCCTCTCGCTCCTGGGCCACGACGACGTGGCCGTCTACGACGGTGGCTGGTCGGAGTGGGGAGATCGCCTCGACCTGCCGGTCGAGCGCTAGCTCGCGAGCCTCGGGCCCCGAGCGCTAGATCGGGGCCTCGCCCCGGGTCATGTCCTTGGCCCGCTTGTCGAGTGGGATCTGGACGTCGACCTTTCGCGACATGCCGAGGTCGGCCTCGCTCGCCGGCTCGAGAACCTCGATCTTGGCCCGGTTCACGAGCATGGCGTCGGCCTGCTCGCGCCTGAGCTCGCCGCCCACGGCGTACTCGACGGTGCTCGAGGTCAGGGCCACGATCGTGCGGCGATCGGTCGTTCGGAACGGATCGATGGTCGGCGGGGCGTGGAGGTAGCCCAGGACGACGTACGGCCCGATACGGGCCCGGACCGGGTACTGGCGGGTCCACAGGCGGCGCTCGGGCCGGCCGCGCGGGCCGCTGGCGGCGACCATGCAGAGGTCCTCCCGGAGGATCGGCGCCGACGCCATCTCGATGACCCGGCCGTCGTCGAGGGCCCGGAAGGCGGCCGGTTCGACCTCGAACTCGTCGGTCGCGGCGAGGAAATCGGAGAGCCGGTCCGAGGTCAGGGCGACCTCGCCCGTGACGGTGCAGTCGTCGGCGTAGGCGCTGAACGGGATCTGCATGCGACTCGGCGCCACCCTAGGGCGGGAGACCTTGAAAGTCCCTTGACGGACGGGATCAGTTTGGCGCGTCAGCCGGCCTTTCGCGCGCCCGCGGTGACAAGGTGCTCCGCTCCGTGCTGGAGGCCCTCGTACAGTCGGCGAACGGTCTCGAGCGTGTCGGCCTCCGCGGCGGCCTTGTCGAGCCGGAGATGGGCGATCCGTGGGAATCGCAGCGCGAAGCCGGACTTGTGGCGATTCGAGCGGAGGATGACGTCGAACGCCACCTCGACCACGACGGTCGGCTCGACGAGCCGGTAGCGGCCGTGCTGACTGATGGTGTGGTCCTCGAACCAGCGGGTCATCGTCGCGATCTCCGCGTCGGTCAGGCCGCTGTAGGCCTTGCCGATCGTGACCAGCCGGTCGGTCTCCTCGTCCCGCACCGCGAACGTGTAGTCGGACAGCACGCCGTGGCGCTTGCCGTGGCCGACCTCGACGCCCACGACGACGCAGTCGATCGTCGCGAGCGCCTTCTTCATCTTCAGCCAGCCGTAGCCGCGCCGGCCGGGTGAGTAGCGGCTCGTCGGGTCCTTGACCATCAGGCCCTCGTTGCGTCGGGCACGGGCCTCGCTGAATGCCGCCTCGAGCGCATCGACGGAGTCGGCGGTCGCAAGGTGGGACAGGGCGAAGGCCCCGCCGTCGGCGGCAAGCGGCAAGCCGAGGTGCTCGAGCGCGAGGCGGCGATCCGTCAGCGTCGCCTCCAGCATCGGCGCGACCGCGCCATCCAGCGCGTCGTTGCCGTCGTGGCGGCGGAGGCCCAGCACGTCGAAGGCGACGTA
>DATEZX010000081.1:0-6095 GCA_035255225.1 Candidatus Limnocylindrales bacterium | reverse complement strand
CAGCTGGAGGCGGCCGCGCGCGCGCTCCACCGGGCGTTCGAGCTGGAGGTCGCGTGATGGCGACTGATGTCGCGGCGGCACGGGCCGGGCGTCGCGCCGTGCCAGATCCTGTCGTTGCGGTCGTCGGGGCGACCGGCCTCGTCGGCCAGACGATGCTCGAGGTCCTCGCCGAGCGGCGCATCCCGGTACGAGCGATCCGGGCCCTCGCCTCGGCCCGGTCCGCCGGCACGAGCCTCACGGTCGCGGGACGCACGTTGCGGGTCGAGGAGGCGACCCCGACCTCGTTCGACGGCATCGACATCGCCCTCTTCTCCGCCGGCACCGATCAATCTCGGCTCCTGGCGCCGGCGGCGGTCGCGGCGGGCTGCGTCGTCGTCGACAACTCGGCGGCCTGGCGGATGGACCCAACCGTGCCGCTCGTCGTCAGCCGGGTCAACGAGCCCGACCTCGAGGCCCATCGCGGCATCGTCGCCAATCCCAATTGCTCCACGATGCAGCTGGTCCCGCTCCTCGCGACGCTGCGTGACGCGGTCGGGCTGCGGCGGGTCATCGTCGACACCTACCAGTCCGTGTCCGGAACCGGATCCGAGGCGGTCGAGGAGCTCGAGGACCAGGTCCGGGCCCATGCCGCCGGCGAGCCGAAGCGGGCCTCGGTGTACCCCCACCCGATCGCGTTCAACGCCATCCCCGAGATCGACGTCTTCCGGCCCGACGGCTACACGGCCGAGGAGTGGAAGGTCGTGGCCGAGAGCCGCAAGATCCTCCACCTCCCGGAGCTCGCCGTGTCGTGCACGGCCGTGCGGGTGCCGGTCTTCGTCGGCCATTCCGAGGCGGTCCACGTCGAGACCGAGCGGCCGATCGGCCCGGCTGCCGCCCGCGAGCTGTTCGCCGCGACACCGGGCGTGGCGGTCGTCGACGACCCCGCCGCCCATCGCTACCCGCTGGCGACCGACATGGCAGGCCGCGATGACGTCGCCGTCGGGCGGATTCGGGCCGACGCCTCGCTGCCAGACGGTCACGGCCTCGCGTTCTGGGTCGTCGCCGACAACCTCCGGCGCGGCGCGGCGAGCAACACCGTGGACCTGGCGGAGGCCCTCGTCGCGCGAGGCCTGCTCCTCGGAGGCCGCTGACCGCAAAGCCCGCGCGTCGCGCGAGCCGGCGCGTCGGGCGCGTCAGCCCGCCGGCTCGGCCTGCGGGTACGAGCCGAGGACCCGGACCATCGTCGACACCGAGCGGAGGGCGGCGATGGCCGCGGCGGCGCCGGGGTCGCCGGCCTCCGCATCGAGGTCGGCCCAGAAGACGTACTCCCAGGCGGCCGTCCGGCTGGGTCGCGACTCGAGCTTCGACAGGTTGACGCCCTGCTCGGCGAAGGCCCGCAGCGCGGCGAGCAGCGCCCCAGGCTCGTTGGCGACCGCGAACGCGACCGTCGTGCGCATCCGACCCGGGCTCGTACGACGCGGCCCCGGTGCCGGGTGGGCCACGACGATGAACCGGGTCCGGTTGTCGGCTCGGTCCTCGATGCTGCCCGCCAGGACCTCGAGGCCGAACGTCGCCGCCGCCCGAGGCGACAGGACTGCGGCGGCGCGGAGCTCGCCGGCATCTCGGATCAGGCGCCCGGCGCCGGCGGTGTTGTAGGTCGTGAGCGTCGCCCAGGGGCGGCTTCGGAGGAATGCCTCGGCCTGGGCCAGCGCCTGGACGTGCGAGTACACCCGGACGATGTCCTCGAGCGTCTGACCCGGCAGCGCGGCCAGGCACAGCTCGACCGGCACCTCGACCTCCCCGACGATCTCGAGGTCGTGGTCGAGCAGCAGGTCGTAGACCTCGCGAACGGAGCCACCCACCACGTTCTCGATCGGGACGAGGCCGGCGCGAGCTCGGCCATCCGAGACCGCCTCGAACACCTCCCGGAAGCTCCCGAGCGCGAGCCGGTCCGCCGCCCCGAAGGCGGCCATGACGGCGTCCTCGGCAAACGCCCCCGGCTCGCCGGCGAACGCGACGGGCAGGTCAGTCACGGTGAGCGCCCCCAGGCAGGACTTCGGTCGATGCGCTGTGCATCCTCTCCCATCGCCGACCCACGCGACAGCGGTTCGGACGGTGGCGGACAGTCCGCGCCGTCAGCCCGGCGCACGATAGGGAGGTCTGCCAAGCGGGCAGGATGCCTGGCCGAGCGCGAAGAAGCGGCCCGCTCGGGCGGAGCCCGATCGAGCCGCTCCAGTGTCGCGACGACGGAGGGTCAGTGCGAGCCGTCGGGCCCGCCGAAGCGCATCGTGCCGTTGACCTGGGCCGTCGCCCGGGCCACGACCTCGGCCTGCTCGGCGTCGGCCTGGGCCTGGGTGATCGTCCCGGCCTTGACGGCCGCGGCGAGCTCATCCTTGCCATCGGCCACGAGGGCGTCGATGACCTTCTGGGGATCGACGTTGTGGGCCTTCGCCACCGCCGCGATCGTCTGACCGCCGTTGAGCGCGGTGAGCAGGTCCGCCTCGCTGATCCCGATCGCCTTGGCCGCGACCGAGGTGTCGCTCACGGCCTCGACGTGACCGCCCATGCCGGGGCCGCCGGAGTGCGTGCCCTTGCTCGTGGACGATGGGGCCGAGGACGGTGTCGGAGACGCGGCCAGCACCGGGCCGAGCATCATCGCCCCGGCGACTCCTCCGACGACGAGAGCGCCGGCGATGGTGGCGCCTGACGCCAGTCGTCGGCGTCGGCGGTCGCGGATGGCCGCGGCACCCTGCGCCGGGTCAGGCGTCGCGGCGGAGCCCGTGTCGGGCGGGGATGCTGGCGCGGGTTCGGCCGAGGGGTCGTCCTCGGTCGCGGCTGATTGCCAGTTGAGGTCCATGTCAGGTGCTCCTTCGACAAACGAGTGGCTGAGGTGGTCGCGCGTCCATCACCGGCAACCCTGACCGGCCGAGATGAGCAGAAATTGAGAACGACAGAGTCGGGAGCTGCCCAGGCGGCTACACCATCACCGCACAACCCGACGCCCGCCTCCTCGGCGTCGCGCCGCCGCTGACGGTCACGGTCTCGGCGTCAGCTGCGCCGACCGACCTGCGGGTCGAGTTCGACACCGGCAACCGGTAGGTCGCCGAGGCGGGTCAACTCGGGCTTCGGGGCGCTCCGCAGGCGGTCGATGCGCTGGAGCCGGGCCCCAAGCTCGTGGACTACTCCTCGGCCGCGTCGGCCTCGGCCTTCGTCAGGTGGACCGTGCCCGGAGCGTGCGCGGGTGGCGCGTAGACCGTGATGAGCCGCAGCGGGACGGCCCCGCGATTCACGATGTTGTGCCGCGTCCCGGCCCCCACGAACACGAGATCGTTCGCGACGGCCTGGCTGGCCGTCTCGCCGAGACGGGCCTCGGCCGTGCCCTCGACGATGATGAAGAGCTGGTCGGTGTTCGGGTGGACCTCGGCCCCGATCTCACCGTCCGGCGGCAGCGTCATCACCACGACCTGCTCATGGGCGCCGGTGTGGATCACGCGCCGGAAGGCGTCGTTGGCCCTCGCGTGAGCGATGATGTCGACCCGATCGGACGCCTCGGTCGCCACCTGCATCGTCTGCATGCCCTGCCTCCTGCCTGTCCGCCCGGACTCCCTCCCGATCGGGACTCTCGGACAGCGTCTGCGACGCCTTGACGGCGCGCCAGTGCCATGAGGCAGATGCTCGGGGTCGGAGACGCGGCCGGCCCCCGCGGGCGGTGGCGACTCATCGGAAACTACCCGCATGACGAAGGCCGCCACATCTCCCCCATCGGGGCGGGGACAGCCGTCGGCCGCCGGCGCCTTCTGGGCACTGACGGTCGCGCAGGCCTTCGCGAGCGTTGGCTCGAGCCCCGCCGGCCTCGCGACCGCTGAGGCCGCCCGGCGTCTGGCCGCGATCGCGCCGGGTCAGGGCACGGGACGGCGAACGAGCGAGCTCGCGCTCCTCGCGCGCCAGTTCATGAGTCCGATCATCCTCATCCTCGTCGTCGCGACGCTCCTGTCGGGCGCCCTCGGGGATCCGACCGACGCGGCGATCATCCTGGCGATCGTCGCCCTCTCGGGCCTCCTCGGGTACTGGCAGGAACGGGGCGCCACTAGGGCGGTCGAGGCGCTTCTGGCCGTCGTCGAGGTCCAGGCCGACGCCCTCCGCGATGGCAAGGAGATCGAGGTCTCGATCCACGACATCGTGCCTGGCGACGTCGTCCGCCTGAAGGCCGGCGACGTCCTGCCCGGCGACGGGCTCGTCCTGGAAGCCGATGCCCTGCTCGTCGACGAATCGGCGCTCACCGGCGAGGCATTCCCGGCGGACAAGGCAGCCGGCGTCGTCGCCGCCGATGCGCCACCCGAGAAGCGCTCGAACACGGTCTTCCTCGGGACCCATGTCGCCAGTGGCTCCGGGACCGCGCTGATCCTTCGAACGGGCGCCGACACCGAGTTCGGCCGCATCTCCGCCCGGCTTCGGCAGCGGCCGGCGCCGACCGGCTTCGAGCGCGGCATGACCGAGTTCGGCTACCTGCTGCTCCGGGTCATGGTCGTCCTCGTCGTCGCCATCTTCATCGCCAACGTCCTCCTGGCGCGCCCACTCCTCGACTCGGCCCTGTTCGCGCTGGCGCTGGCGGTCGGCCTCACGCCGCAGCTGCTGCCGGCCATCGTGACGATCAGCCTGTCGGCCGGCGCTCGCCTCATGGCCGCCCGCAAGGTCATCGTGAAACGGCTCGACGCGATCGAGGACTTCGGGGCGATGACGATCCTGTGCACGGACAAGACCGGGACCCTCACGGCTGGCTTGATCGAGCTCCACGACGCGATGGCGATCGACGGCTCACCGAGCGACGTCGTCCGCCGGCTGGCCCTGCTCAACGCGACCCTCCAGGTCGGCTTCTCGAACCCGATCGACGCCGCCCTCGTGACGGCCGGCGGAGCAGACACGACGGCGGTCTCCCGGCTGGCCGAGATCCCCTATGACTTCGTCCGTCGGCGTCTCAGCGTCCTGGTCGACGATGGCGGCCATCACGTGCTCATCACCAAGGGCGCCCTTGCCGACGTCCTCGCCGTCAGTTCCGCCGTCCAGGCCGAGGACGGCACGACGTCGCCGCTGGACCCAGCTCGTCCTGCCATCCAGGCGCGCTTCGAAGCGCTGAGTGCCGCCGGCTTCCGGGTGCTCGGGGTCGCGGTCCGAGACCTCGGGACCGCAACGACGGCGACGGCGGCTGACGAGGCCGGCCTCGCGCTCGTCGGCCTGCTGACGTTCCTGGATCCGCCAAAGGCGGACGTCGCACAGACGGTGGCCGACCTTGCGGCCTCGGGCATCTCGGTCCGTATGATCACCGGCGACAACCGGCTCGTTGCCGCCCACGTGGCGACCCTCGTCGGCCTGGGCGGCGGGGTCCTGACGGGCGCCGATGTGGACGCCATCGGCGACGAGGCGCTCGCTGACAAGGTCGTCGACGCCTCGGTGTTCGCCGAGATCCAGCCGCTGCAGAAGGAGCGGATCATCCGGGCCTTCCGGGCCGCTGGGCGGGTCGTTGGCTACCTCGGCGACGGGATCAACGACGCGCCGGCCCTCCACGCCGCCGATGTCGGGATCTCGGTCGACACCGCCGTCGACGTCGCCAAGCAGTCGGCCGCCATCGTCCTGCTCGACAAGAGCCTCCGAGTCCTCCTCGACGGCGTCCACGAAGGGCGCCGGACCTTCGCGAACACGATGAAGTACGTCCGGGTCAACACGAGCGCCTCGTTCGGCAACGTCCTGTCGATGGCGATCGCCTCGGTCGTGCTGCCGTTCCTGCCACTGTTGCCGGCCCAGATCCTCCTGATCAATTTCCTGACCGATCTCCCCGCGACGACGATCGCGACCGATAGCGTCGACCCGGAGCAGCTGGCGACCCCGCGGGCCTGGAACCTCGACTTCGTCCGCGACTTCATGATCGTCTTCGGGCTGATCAGCTCGGTCTTCGACGTGCTGACCTTCATCACCCTCCGGCTCGGCTTCGGCACCGGGGAGTCACTCTTCCAGAGCGGCTGGTTCGTCGAGTCGGTCGCGACCGAGCTCGCGGTCCTGTTCGTCCTGCGAACGCGGCGACCGTTCTTCCGGAGCGGCCCCAGTCGCCTGCTGGTGCTGGC
>DATEZX010000080.1:0-6636 GCA_035255225.1 Candidatus Limnocylindrales bacterium | reverse complement strand
GGTCGAGCCGCTCGTCGGGCACCTTGACGACCCCGACGTGGAGGGTCATCCCGCCGTAGCCGCCGGTCTCGGCGTGGCCGCGTGTCAGTGTGTTGAAGACGGTCGTCTTGCCGCTCGCCGGCAGGCCGAGGATCGCGATCTGCATCGCGCTTCAGGATCGCAGGTCGGCGGCAGGCGGGCGGGCCGCTCATGCGCTGGCGCACGGGCATCACTCGCCCCGCGCCGGCCAGTAGCCCGCGGCGATCAGTCGTGGGCGACCGTCGGTGTCCGCGCCGGTCAGAGGCCCGCGCCGGTCAGTAGCCCGCGGCGCGGTCGACGACGTTGCGCAGTGGCTCGCCCGCCCGGAACCGCCTCAGGTTGTCGCAGAACAGGTCGATGCTGCGATCGAGGACACGCCCCGACGACCACGAGGTGTGCGGCGTCACGATGACGTTCGGGAGGTCCCACAGCGGTGAGGACTGGGGCAGGGGCTCGTCGCGGAACGTGTCGAGGGCGGCGCCGCCGATCGGCCCCTCGGTCAGGGCCCGGACGAGGGCGTGGTCGTCGACGAGCCGGCCGCGAGCGACGTTGATGAGCCACGCGCCCGGTTTCATCGCGGCCAGCGCCGCCTCGTCGATGAGGCTCTCGGTCTCGGCCGTCAGCGGCGCGGCGAGGACCACGACGTCCGCCTCGCCCAGGAACTCGTGGAGGTCGTCCGGCCCGTAGACGCGCGACAGCCGAGGCTCGACGAGGAAGGGGTCCTCGTCGTTGCTGCCCCACGCGGCGGCTGCAGCGCCGGCCGTCGAATGACCGGCCGCAGTCGAATCAGTCACAGTCGAATCAACCGGAGTCGAACGGTCGGCCGGCAGATGGTCGCGCGCCGATGGATTCCGGCGCAGAGCGACGACCCGCGACCCGAATGCCGTGGCGAGCGAGGCGACCGCCCGGCCGAGCGAGCCGTAGCCGAGGACGCCGATCGTGAGGTCTCGCAGCTCGCGACCCTCGAGTGGCTGCCACGTGCGCTCGCGCTGCAGCTCGAGCAACTGGGGCATGTGGCGGCTGATCGCCAGGATCATGAGCATCACGTGCTCGGCGATCGGACGCGAGAAGACGCCTCGGGCGTTCGTCACGACGATGTCGCGCGCCAGGGCCACGGGCGTCAGGGCTCGCTCGACGCCCGACGTCGCGGAGTGGACCCAGCGCAGGTGCGGCGACCTCGCGAGCAGGCGATCGAACGCCTCCGAGCTGAGGAAGCCCCGCAGCAGGACCTCGATGTCGTCGGTCGGGCCGTCCGCGAGGCCCTCGACCGAGAGGTTCACGATCCTCGATCCGGGCGCGGCCTCGCGGATCCGCTCGAGATCGCTCGTCCGGACGCGGGCGGACAGGATCGGGCTGACGGCGATCGCCATCGGCACGCCACCCGGCCCTCGTCCCGGTCCCGGGACGGCTCGGACCGCCGGCGCCGTCATGCGATCGAGCCCACGGTCGGCCCCGCCGCCGAAGCCCGGCCGTCGAGGACGCGCGCCATCCAGCGGCGCGGCTCGGCGATCTCCTCGGCCGTCGGCAAGGTCTGGGGCCCCTCCCACATCCGCGCCAGCGCGGCTCGGCCGCGCGCCTCGGCGATCGCCCGGACGAACCGCTCGCCCCGAGCGTACTGCTCCATCTTGAGGTCCATGCCGGTCAGTCGCAGGACGGCCCGCTCGAAGCCCGACCGCTGCTGGCGTCGCTCGTGGAAACGCTCCGAGATCCGCTCGACGTCGGGCACGAGGCCGCGGCCGACCTCGTCCATGACGAAATCGCTGAACCCTTCCAGGAGACTCATGACCGCCTGGGTCTCGCGGAACAGGCGTCGCTGCTCGTCGCCCATCAGGCGCTCGAGCCAGTGCTCCCCCGTCCCCCCGCCACGCAACGTCCGCCCGAGCGCGCGCATCGCGTCTCGCCCGAGGGACGACGCGCTGCCACTGAAGAGGGCGAGCTGGCGTTCCAGCCGCTCGGCGAGATAGGGGCGCAGCCAGCGCTGGCCCTCGAACTCGAAGGCGTGGGTCGTCTCGTGGAGCGCGATCCACGTCCGGAATGGCGCGACCGGCACCCCCAGGGCATGGGCCGTGGCCCGGACGTTCTCCTCGACGAACAGCAGCCGGCCGTCCTCGGCCTCGGCCGACAGGATCGCGAGGTCGTACTGGCCGAGGACCCGGGTGCCCATGAAGCCGAGCAGGAAGCCGAGCTGCTGGCTCGTGACCCACCGGTTTGCGAGGGCCATCGTCGCCCGCGTCAGCCCGCCGCCGACCGGAACGACCTGGTCGAGGAGCTGGCCCTCCATCCGCGAGATCAGCGACCGGAACGTCCCGACGTTGGCGCGGACCCAGCCCGCGCGATCCACGACCGAGGCTCGCTCGACGACCCCGGGAAGTGCCGTCCCGAGCGCCTCCTCGAGGCGCGGCACGACGCGGGCCATGGCCTCGCGGTAGGCGCCCTCGGCCGCCCGGAGCTCGAGCGGGCTCAGGGCGCCCGGTGCGCGCGACGCCCGGGTCGTCGCGATCCGCTCGACCGCCGCCCAATCGACCAGGCCGCTGCGGGCCACGCGCTCGGCGTGCCGCCCGACGACCGTCGCGGCGGCGCCCAGGATCGAGCCGACCACGAAGCCCGCCTGCCAGCGGCGATCCGTGCGCCAGCTGCCGCGCGGCTCCTTCGGCCCGCTCACGACTGCCCGCTCACGATCCGACTGCCTCGCTCACGATCCGACTGCCTCGCTCGGCCAGGCGGCACGGTCGGCGCCGGACCCGAGCTCGATCCCGGCCACGTCCGGGAATTCCGAGCCGAACATCCGCCGGGCGATGGCGTGGAACCGCTCGAGGTCGCCGGTCGTGAGCTGGACATGGCTCGGCGCGACCTCGGCGGGCGGCGGCGCGTCGTGGCCTGCGAGGCCCGCGTCCGCAGCGGTGCCGCGGCTGCTCCCGGGCGCCTCGAGGCCGTTGATCAGGAGCAGCTCCGAGAGGGCCGACGCGGTCGCCGTGGCCGAATCGACGATCGCGATCCGCTCGCCCGTGACCGCGGCGATCGCCGGTCGCAGCAACGGGTAGTGGGTGCAGCCAAGGAGGAGCGTGTCGATCCGGGCCGAGGCAGGCAATGGGAAGACGAACTCGCCACTCGGGTCGCGCTCGCCGAGGAGCGGCGCCAGGCCATCGCGCACGACCTCCTCCACCCCGCGCCCGTGGAGGTCGCCGGCCTCGACCATCGGCACGAACGCCGGCGTCGCGTGCTCGTAGACCTCGACCGCGGGGTTCTCGTCCTTGATGGCGCTGAAGTAGGCGTGGGAGCGGATCGTCGCCGGCGTGGCGATGACCCCGACCCGGCGGTTGCGGGTGGTCAGCGCCGCCGTCACCGCGCCGGGCCGGATGACCCCCAGGACGGGCAGGTCGTACCGTCGCCGGAGATCGGCGAGGGCGACCGCCGTCGAGGTGTTGCAGGCCACGACGACGGCCTTGACGTCACGCTCGACGAGGGCGTCGATCGCCTCGGTCGAGAAGGCCCGGACCTCGTCGTCGGGGCGCGTCCCGTACGGCGCGCGGGCGTTGTCGCCGAGGTAGATCGTCGACTCAGCCGGCGTCCGGCGCAGGATTTCCCGAAGGACCGTGAGGCCGCCGACGCCCGAGTCGAAGACCCCGATGGGACGAGGATCGGACACCCGATCGCGACCCCCCGAGCCCGGCTAGCTCGCCGCGGCGACGGCCCGCCGCTCGCTGGCGCCGGACTGGACGGGCGCGAGCCGCCGCGCGACCTCGACGACGTCATGGCTCACCCCGGCTTCCGGCGAGGCGAGGACGAACGCCTCGCCGCGGTTGCCGGCCGCGACGACGATGTGGCCCTCCGATCGGACACGGAAGTCCGGCTCGCGCCCGAGGCGAACCGCGAGGTCGGTCGGATCGACGCCGGCCGACGCGTCGGCGCGGTTCACGAGGTACCGCAGCTTCGAGGCCGGGTAGCCGATCTTGGCGAAGGTCTCGGCCATCGACAGGGTGTTCCGGATGGTGGTCCCGTCGTAGGTGACGATCTCGAGGATGACGTCGGCCTGGTCGAGCAGCGAGAGCGTCACCTCGTCGAGCGCCACGCCCGAGTCGACGACGATGAGGTCGTACAGCCGCCGGAGGAGCGAGATCGTCTTCTCGAGGTCCCGGGCCAGGACCATCTCGGCCATCTCGACCCGGGGTGGGGCGAGGAGGATGTCGATCCCCGTCGCGTCGCGCCACACCACCTCGTCGAGGTCGGCCTCGGCCACGCGGTCCGTCGGCAGGTCGAGCATCGACGGCGCGTTCTCGGGCACCCGGAGGAGGCCCCGGATGTCGGCGAACTGGATCGAGCCGTCGACGAGGACGGTCCGCGACCCGAGGCCGGCCGCCGCCACGGCCAGGTTGAAGGCGAGGGTCGTCTTGCCGACCCCGCCCTTGGGCGCGAAGACCGTCACCATCCGGCTCGGACCGTGCTCGGTCGAGGCGGCGCGGGCCTTGTGGATGGCGACGACCTTCGTGATCAGGTCGTAGCCGTTGAAGGGCATCGACAGGACGTCCGCGATGCCGAGGCCCGGATCGGCGGTCACCGGATGCTGCGGCACGGTCAGCACGACGACCGGGATTCCGAGGCCGCTGTCGTGGAGATCGCGAACCAGATTCTTGCCACTGACCCGGCCCTGGAGGAGGGCGTCGACCAGGATGACGTCGGGCCGCTGGTCGGCCAGCTGTCCCATGGCCTGCCGGCCATCGGTGATGACGTCGACGAGCCGGACCTGGGTCTGGGCGTTGAGGAGCCCGCGGACGTATTGGGCGACCTGCGGCACGTCCTCGACGAGCAGGAGCCGGACCTGATCGCTAGGCACGTTCGAACGGTAACACGGGCTCGGTGGCGGACCGCACCGGCCAGCGGTACTGCGCCGGGGGGTACTGCGCCGGTCCGTGGCGGTCTGCGGCGTGGCGGTTTCAGTGCGTGGCGGTATCAGTCCGTGACGCGCGCGATGAGGATCGCCCGCTCGCTGGCCGCCCCGAACGGCGCGAGGTCGTAGTCGCCGGCGAGCCGCTCGACCTCGAGACCCGCGGCCTCGGCCCAGCCGACGAGCTCGTCAGGACTGGTGAGCCGCAGGCGGTCGACGCGAGTCCAGCGGGCCGGCGCCTCACCCTGGCGGCCCTCCTCGAAGACGGTCGTGAGCGTCGCCAGGCGCGTCGACGGGTCGTACCAGGCCGAGGCGAGCTTGGTGACCTCGCGGCCGGTCTCGGGATCCTCGCGGAGCCACTCGAGCGATACCCGGCCGTCCATCCGGACGAGATCCTCCGGCTGTGGCTGCCACGTATCCACGACGACGAGGCCACCCGGTTCGACGAGGTCGGCCAGGCGCTGGATCGTCGCCGCCTGGTCCGTTCGCCCACCGAACACGAACAGGCTGTTCAGGGCCAGGATCGCCAATCGGAAGTGGCCGCCTGGCTCGGGGTCCGCGCGCCGGGCATCGGCCTGGAGCCAATCGAGCCGGGCCGCCGCCCCGGGATGACGCGCCTCCTCGGCTTCGGCGCGGCGCCGCGCCCGGGTCAGCATCGCGGGATCGATGTCGATCCCGGTGACGCGATGGCCGGCCGCCGCCAGGGGCACGGCGATCCGCCCGGTGCCGACGCCCAACTCGACGATCGGCCCGCCGGTCCGGGTCGCGAGCGCGAGGTACAGCTCGACGTCGCCGGGGTCTTCGGCGAGGTCGAGGTCGTACAGGCGGGCGAGTGCGGCGGCGGGCGTCTCGATCGACGGGCTCCTCGCCAGGGAGCCTAGCGCCGGGCTGCCTCGAGGGGGCGCTCGAAGCGCACGGCGGCTCCGTCGCGTCGCTTGACGGCGAGGGCCGAGATCGCCTCGAGGACGACCCGGTTCGCCAGGGCCGCGGTCGACTCGGCCCAGTCGTACGGCGGCGAGACCTCGACGACGTCCATCCCGGCAAGCTCGACGCGACCGACGATCCGCCGCACGGCCCGGAGCAGCTCGCGCGGCAGCAGCCCGCCCGGCTCGGGCGTGCCGGTGCCCGGAGCCAGGCCGGGGTCGACGACGTCGATGTCGACTGACAGGTAGATCGCCTCCGGGCCGTCGAGGGCCTCCTCGATCGCGTCGTCGATGACGGCTTCCGCACCGCGCGCCTCGATCTCGGTCATGAGGTGCCAGCGGAGGCCGCGCTCGTGCATCCAGCCCAGGACGGCCGGCGGCGGCCAGTAGCCGCGCAGCCCGACCTGGACGAAGTTCCGGCCCTGCACCGCGCCCGACTCGATGAGCCGGCGCATCGGCGAGCCGTGCCCGGCGAGCTGACCCCACGAGTCGTCGGCGGTGTCGGCGTGGGCGTCGAAATGGACGATCCCGACGCTGCCCGGCCGACGGACCTCGGCGACCGCCGTCGCGCTCGGCCAGGTGATCGAGTGGTCGCCGCCGAGGACGATCGGGATCGCCCCGCTCGAGGCGACGTCGTGGACCTTCCGGAAGATCATCGCGTGGCCCCGCTCGGGCATCGCCGGCACGATGTTGGCGTCGCCGGCATCGACGACCGTGAGGATGTCGTACGGCAGGACGTCGAGCTGGAGGGAGTTGAGCGAGCCGACGCTGTACTGGGCCTCGCGGATGGCCCGTGGCCCGAACCGGGCGCCC
>DATEZX010000079.1:0-3205 GCA_035255225.1 Candidatus Limnocylindrales bacterium | reverse complement strand
ATCGCGGCCGCGAGCCCCGCGTCGGACAGGTCGGTCAGGGGCGGTACACGAGACAGCGCCATCACGAAACCGCCGACCGCGTCAGTCGCGCCCGCGCCGGAGCGCGCGGCCCGGCAGCGCGCCCGTGTGCGTGCCGCCATCGACCACCGGCACGCCGTTGACGAGGACGTGGTCGATGCCGGTCGGGAACTGCCGCGGCTCGTCGTACGTGGCGTTCGCGCGAACCGTCGCGGGGTCGAAGACCACGAGGTCCGCCACGAAGCCGTCGGCGATGCGGCCGCGGTCCTTCAGCCCAAGGCGCGCCGCGGGCATCGATGTCATCCGGGCGACGGCGTCCTCGAGGGTGAGCAGCGCCTCGTCACGGACGAGCTGGCCGAGGATCCGCGGATACGAGCCGTAGGTGCGCGGGCTCGGCTTCGCCGCGACGAACGTCGAATCCGTGCCGACCATCGCCACCGGGTGCTGGTAGAACCGGCGGATCCCGGGCAGGTTCGGGCCGGGCGTGACCTGGTTGACGCCGAGGTCCTCCGACAGCAGCAGGTCGCACAGGACGTCGACGAGGTCGCCGCCCCGCTCTCGACCGACGTCGCCGAGGGTGCGGCCCTCGCAGGCGAGATTCGCCGCTGCCCGGAAGGCGCCGAGCCGGATGTCCGCGATCCCGCCGGCGCCCGCGTAGAGCACGCCGCGCTCGCGGAGCTCGTCGCGGATCCGGTCGCGGACGGCGCGATCGGCGAGGCGCTCCTTCGTCGGCCCGGGGCCGCCGGCCTGGACCCACGGCGGCACGGTGATGAGGAGCCGCGTCGACGCCCACTCGTACGGATACGCGTCGAAGGTGACGTCAAGGCCCTCGGCGCGTGCCTCGTCCACGAGCGCCAGCATCTGGTCCGGCGTCCCCGGGAACGTCGCCCGATGGTAGAAGTGCGTGATGTGTGACGGCGACGATCCGCGCCGGCCGATGTCGATCGCCTCCCGGAACGGGTCCAGGAACCGGTCCCCAAGCGTGTACCGCACGTGGGAGTGGTAGAAGCCGCCGAGCCTCGCGGCCACGGAGGCGAGATCCGCCAGCTCCCCGGTCGTCGCGTACGAGCCGGGCGGGTAGTCGAGCCCCGATGACAACCCGTAGGCGCCCCCCTCCATCGACTCGCGGAGGAGCGAGCGCATCGACGCCATGTCGGCGGAGCCGGCCTCGACCTCGGCCCAGCCCGTCGTGGCCAGCCGGAGCGCGGAGTTGCCGACGAGCATCGCGACGTTGACGCCCATCCCGCGATCGAACCGGTCGAGGTAGCTCGCCACCGAGCTCCAGTCGTAGTCGAGGTCCGGCCTGCCGTCGAGCCCGGCGTTCATCTCGACGAGCTCGGCGAGCACGTCCGGGTCGGGGATCGGCGCATACGACAACCCATCGATGCCGATGACCTCGGTGGTCACGCCCTGGCGGACCTTCGGCTCGTGGCGCGGCTCCGCAACGAGCATCAGCCCCGAGTGGCTGTGGAGGTCGATGAACCCCGGCGCGACGACCCTGCCCTGCGCGTGGATGAGCCGCGCGGCCCGTCCGACGGCATCCTCGATGGCGTCGGGATCGCGCAGCACGACGAGCCGCGCGCTCTCCCCCGCCGCGCCCCGGGTCACGCCGACGGCACCGGCGAATCGAGCCGCCCCCGAGCCGTCGACGACCGTCGCGTCGACGATCAGCAGCTCGTACCGGCGGCCGTCCCCGTCCATCGATGCCATGGTGCCGGATGCTAGCCTCCCGCCGATGCGTCTCCCGGACCGACCGCCGTTCGCGCTTCGAGCCCGGGTCCTGTCGCCCCAGGCCTCCGGCGGCGTGACGGACATCGTCGACGGCGTTGTCGAGGTCGACGCGAGCGGGCACATTGACTGGGTCGGGCCACATGCCGATCGGGCGGCGCGGCCGGGAGCGGGCGATCACGCCGGGGTCGAGACGCTGGACCTGCGTCCGCTCGTCCTGCTGCCGGGCATGGTCGACCTGCACGCGCACCTGCCGCAGCTGCCGAACGCCGGGCTCGGCTACGGCCTCGACCTCCTGACGTGGCTCGGCCGCTACATCTTCCCGCTGGAGCGGCGGTTCGACGACGGCGAGGACGCGGCGCGACTCGCACCGGCGGCGTTCCGCGCGTTCGCTGCGGCCGGAACCACGACTGTCGTGGCCTACGGCGCTGTCTACAAGGCGTCGATGGAGGGTGCCTTCCGGGCCGCGGAGGAGCACGGCATTCGGGCCATCCTGGGCAAGGTGATGATGGATCACCTGACCTATGACGAGACGATCGAGCCGTCGACGATCCTCGAGCGCTCGCTGCGCGAATCCGCGGAGCTCATCGACGACTGGCACGGCGCCGGCGACGGCCGGCTCGGCTACGCGGTCACCCCGCGATTCGCCGTCTCGTGCACGGCCGACCTGCTCCGGGAATCGGCGGCGCTGGCCGCGCGGACCGGCGCCTGGTGGCAGACGCACGTGTCCGAGGACCTCGAGGAGATCGCGCAGGTGGCGCAGCTGTTTCCCGCAGCTCGCGACTACGTCGATGTCTACGACCGCGCCGGCGGCCTGGGCGCCAGAACGGTCCTCGCCCACGCCGTCCACCTCTCCGACCGCGAGCTGGCGCGCCTGGTCGAGACGGACACGCGGGTGGCCCACTGCCCGGCGTCGAACCTGTTCCTGGCCTCCGGGATCATGCCGCTCGGGCGATACCTCGAGGCGGGCCTCGGCGTGGGGCTCGGCTCGGACGTGGCCGGCGGGCCGAACCCGTCCATCTTCTCGGTGATGCAGGTGGGCGCATACGCCCAGGCGGCGCTGCGGACCGTCGCCGGCGAGCGGCGCCTGCCGCTCGGCCCGCTCGACTGGCTGCGACTGGGGACCCTCGACGGGGCGCGGGCGCTGGGGCTCCACGACCGGATCGGCAGCATCGAGGCGGGCAAGGAGGCCGACCTGATCGCGGTCGACCCGCGCTACACCGCGGCCATCCGCGACATGGACTACGACCCCGGGCGCGTCGATGCCGGCGAGGTCATGAGCCGGATGATCTTCCGCGCCCACCCGGACATGGTCCGTGGCGCCTGGGTCCGCGGCCGCCGCCTCGAGGGACCCGCGGAGAGCTAGCGGCGGGCGACGCCGGCGCCGCCCGGCCTGCGCGCGAACCCGCCGCATGCGATCGGGGGCACGCTGCGCCATCTGCGTTCACGCCCCGCCGCG
>DATEZX010000078.1:0-4695 GCA_035255225.1 Candidatus Limnocylindrales bacterium | reverse complement strand
AGGTGGGCCAGGTCGTCTCGCTGTTCAGCCCCAAGGGCGGCGTCGGGCGGACGACGATCGCGGTCAACCTCGCGGTTGCCGCGGCGTCGCTCGGCCGGCGGGTCGCCCTCCTCGACGCGTCGTTCCAGTTCGGCGATGTCGGGGTCCTGCTCAACCTGAACCCCAAGAACAAGTCGATCGCGGACCTCGCCGTCGAGCTCGACGCGGGCGAGATCGAGTCGCTCGAGACGTTCATGATCAGCCACTCCTCCGGCATCCGGGTCCTGCTGGCCCCGCCCAAGCCGGAGCAGGCCGAGCTCATCGGCCCGAGCGCGATCCGGCGCGTCATCGACAAGCTGCGGGCGGACCACGACCTGGTCGTCGTCGACTGCCCGGCGACGTTCAACGAGCCGACGATCGCGGTCCTCGACCAGTCCGACACGATCCTGACGCTCCTGACCCTCGAGATCACCAGCGTCAAGAACATGCGGCTGTTCCTGGAGACCGCCGACCAGCTCGGCTACGCCAAGGACAAGATCCGGCTGGTCCTCAACCGCGCCGACTCGACCCTCGGCATCCGCGTGGCGGACGTCGAGCACTCGATCGGCCGAAAGGTCGACCACACCATCGTCAGTGACGGCCGGAGTGTCGTCTACGCCCTCAATCGGGGCGTACCGTTCTTCCTGAGCAATCGCGAGGCGCAGGTGTCCCAGGACATCCTGCGGCTCGCCCAGGCCGTCGCCGGGTTGGCGCCCAGGGCGGCGGACGCGGCCGTGGCGCCGGCGGCGAAGGCCGCCAAGGTCGCACCGGCCAAGAAGTCCATCTTCGCGTGGCGCTCGTGAAGCGAGCCGAGGGGAGCCGCTGAATGTCCCTGCTGAAGCGCATCGAGAGTGCCCGGCCGGCGGGCGCTGAAGGGCGCGGCCCCGCTCCGACCGCACCCGAGGGTGGCGGTCGCGAGGCCGGGCCACCGGCGACGACAGGCGCCCCGGCGACGCCGCGGCTCATGGTCCAGACGCCCAGCCGGGAGTCGTTCCGGGACGTCAAGTTCCGGATCCAGAACCGGGTCATCTCCGACCTCGACCCGAAGCTCGACCTGTCCAACCAGGTCGAGGTCCGGCGTCAGATCGAGGAGATCTTCAGCCGCGTCATCGACGAGGAGGGCCTCGCCCTCACCCGCGCCGAACGCGTCCGGATGCTCGAGCAGATCACCGACGAGATCATCGGCCTCGGGCCCCTCGAGCCGCTCCTCCGTGACGACTCCATCTCCGAGATCATGGTCAACGGCCCGCGCCAGATCTACATCGAGCGCGCCGGCAAGCTCGAGCTGACGAACGTCGTCTTCCAGAACGACGACCACGTCATGCGGATCATCGACCGGATCATCGCCCCGATCGGCCGCCGGGTCGACGAGTCGAGCCCGATGGTCGACGCCCGCCTGACCGACGGCTCCCGCGTCAATGCCATCATCCCGCCCCTCTCGCTCGTCGGCCCCGTCATCACGATCCGGAAGTTCGCGGCCAGCCCGTTCACCGTCGACGACCTCGTCCGGTTCGGAACCGCGACGCCCGAGATGTTCGAGTTCCTCCGGGCGTGCGTCGAGGCGCGCCTCAACATCTTCGTCTCCGGCGGCACCGGCTCCGGCAAGACCACGACCCTCAACGTCCTGTCGTCGTTCATCCCGAACGACGAGCGGATCGTGACGATCGAGGACGCCGCCGAGCTGCAGCTCCGCCAGGAGCACGTCGTGACGCTCGAGTCGCGGCCGCCGAACATCGAGGGCAAGGGCGCGATCCCGATCCGGGAGCTCGTCCGGAATGCCCTGCGCATGCGGCCCGACCGGATCGTCGTCGGGGAGTGCCGCGGTGGCGAGGCCCTCGACATGCTCCAGGCCATGAACACCGGCCACGATGGCTCGCTGTCGACCGGCCACGCCAACACGCCGCGCGACATGCTGTCGCGCCTCGAGACGATGGTCCTCATGGCCGGCGTGGACCTCCCGGTCCGCGCCATCCGCGAGCAGATCGCCTCGGCTGTCGACCTCATCGTCCACCAGGCCCGCCTCAAGGATGGCTCGCGCAAGGTCGTCGCCATCACCGAGGTCCAGGGCATGGAAGGCGACGTCATCGTCATGCAGGACGTCTTCGTGTTCGAGCAGACCGGCGTCGTCGACGGCAAGATCCAGGGCCGCCTCAAGCCGACCGGCATCCGGCCGAAGTTTGTCGAGCACTTCGAGACGATGGGCATCCACCTCCCGAACAACATCTTCGGGTTCGCGTTCTAGGATCGAGGCGTCCTCATGGACCCGTTGACGCTCCTCATCGCCGCCGTCGCCGCAGGTGCGATCGTCCTGATCGCCGTCGGCCTGGCCCTGTCGAACCGCGGCGGGGTCACCGTCGAGCGCCTCGAGCGCTACGCCGCCGGCAAGAAGGACGAGGCGAAGGGCAAGTCGGGGGAGGGCGGCATCGCCGACCTGATCTCCCAGTCGGCCGCCCTGGCCCAGCTCAACAAGGTCGTCGAGCGGCAGAACTTCGGGGCGAACCTGCTCCGCGATCTCGGCGCCGCGGACCTCAAGGTCAAGCCGTCCGAGTTCCTGGCGATCTGGGCCGGCACGACGATCGGCGTGCCGGTGGTCATGTTCTTCGTCGGGTTCGTCATCCCGTCGTTCCAGAACATCCTGATCCTGCTGGTCGGCGCCGGACTCGGGTTCGTCGGGCCGCGGTTCTGGCTGGCCCGGCGCAAGAGCGGCCGCCTGAACGCCTTCAACAAGCAGCTGCCCGACACGATCACCCTCATCGCCAACGCCCTGCGCGCCGGGTCGTCGTTCCTGCAGTCGATCGAGCTGGTCGTCCGGGAGTCCCGGCCGCCGATCTCGATCGAGTTCGGCCGGGTCATCCGCGAGGTCAACCTCGGCTTGCCGTTCGACACCGCCCTCGAGAACATGGTCCGGCGCGTCCGGTCCGAGGACTTCGAGCTCATGGCGACCGCGATCGCGATCCAGCACCAGGTCGGCGGCAACCTCGCCGAGATCCTCGATTCGATCGCGTTCACGATCCGCGAGCGCGTCCGGATCAAGGGCGAGATCCGGGCCCTGACGGCCCAGCAGCGGATGTCGGGCTACGTCGTCGGCGGCCTGCCGTTCGCCCTCGCCCTGTTCATCTACATCTCGGCGCCGAAGTTCTTCGACCCGATGTTCCAGAAGCCGCCGGACCTCATCGGGATCCCGCTCGGCGTCATCCTCATCGGCATCGCCGTCTTCATGATGATCCTCGGCTTCTTCTTCATTCGCCGTATCGTCGACATCGAGGTCTGAGCGATGCCCGTCCAAGTCCTCATCGCCGGCGCCGCGGCCCTCGCCGTCGCGCTCATCGCGGTCGGCATCGCCTTCTCGACCCGCGAGGACCCGCTGCGCGCCCGGCTGACCCAGCTGGGCACGATGACGGCCCGCGACCTCCAGGAGCTGGAGCTCCAGGCGCCGTTCTTCGACCGCACGATCCGCCCCCTGGCGACCCGCCTGTCGGGCGCCGTCGCCCGGATCACCTCGACCTCCTTCACCGAGCGCACCGAGAAGCGCCTCGCCCAGGCCGGCAACCCCGGCGACATGCGCGTCGCCGACTGGCTGGGCATGAAGGCCCTCGCCTCGGGCGCCGCGTTCGCGGTCCTGTTCCTGCTCTTCGGCCTGCTCGGCGGCAACCTGCTGACGGGCCTCGGGCTGGGGATCGCCGGCCTCGTCGGCGGCTACATCGTCCCGGAGTTCTGGCTCGGCGGCCGCGTGCGGCGGCGCCAGAAGGGCATCGTGATCGGCCTGCCGGATGCCCTCGACCTGCTGACGATCTCCGTCCGCGCCGGGCTGGCCTTCGACGCCGCGCTCGGCAAGGTCGTCGAGAAGATGAAGGGCCCGCTCGTCGACGAGTTCCGGCGCGCCCTGGCCGAGGTGCGGGTCGGGAAGTCACGCCGCGAGGCCCTCCGCGACATCGTCCCGCGGACCGAGGTCCAGGCGCTGACGAACTTCATCGGCGCGATCATCCAGGCCGAGCAGCTCGGCGTGTCGATCTCCAAGGTCCTGCAGGTCCAGTCGGAGCAGCTCCGGATCGAGCGCCGCCAGCGCGCCGAGGAGCAGGCGGCCAAGGCGCCGATCAAGATGCTGTTCCCGCTGGTCGGCTGCATCTTCCCGTCGCTGTTCGTCGTCATCCTCGGGCCGGCCATCATCCTCATCGTCACGAACCTCGGCGGCACGAACATCGGCGGCGGCGGCGGCTGAGCCGTCGGTGCTCGCGCCACTCGCCGCGCGGAACGTGACGCGCGGCTCGTCCCTGGCGGAGTCCGTCGAGCTGGCGACCTCGTTCTGGGCGCGATTCATGGGCTTGATGGGCCGGCGGGCGCTGCCATCCGGTCGCGGCCTGTGGATCGCCGGCGGAAACGGGATCCACATGTTCTTCATGCGCTTCGCCATCGACGCCGTGTTCCTGAGCCGGCGCGGATCCGAGGGCGGGCGACGCGTCGTCGGCCTGCGCCGCGCGCTGCCGCCGTGGGTCGGGCTGGTGCCGCTCGTGCGCGGGGCGGACGGCGTGCTGGAGCTCCCCGTCGGGGCGATCGACGCGAGCGGGACCCAGCTGGGGGACGAAGTCCGGATCGGCTGAGGGGACCGCAGGGCACGACACTCCACGGCACGAGACTCTGCGGCGTGCCTCCACGGCACGAAACTCCACGGCACGGTTC
>DATEZX010000077.1:0-2749 GCA_035255225.1 Candidatus Limnocylindrales bacterium | reverse complement strand
CTCGCGTCCGGGTTCCTCGAGGCGATGATGGGCGCCCGTCGCCCGGGCGCGCGAGCCGACGAGCATGCGGTGCTCGAGGTCGCGCCTCCAGCGCCCCCTCGCATCCGCCTGGCGATGACCGCTCGGCTTTTCCACCGGATGCTGCGCCTCGAGTCAGACACCGCCCGGTTCCAGCGCCGCCTCGCCACGGTCCTTGCGCGGCACCGCGTCGTGGCGGCCCGCGGCCAAGCCGGCGGACCGCGAGCGCCGTCCGCCGCCGCGGCGCGCGGCGCGTCACCGGCCCCTGCGGCTGCGCTCGCCGAGTTCGACGCGCTGTGCCGGGAGGCGCTTCGTGACTGGCAGACGCCGATCGTGAACGACCTCTTCCTGATGTTCGCCCACGGGGCCCTGCGCCGGACTGCGTCGGCGTGGCTGGGTTCCGATTCCCCCGCCCTCGTGAACGGCCTGCTCGCCGGAGGCGGGATCAGCGCCCGGCCTGGGCAGGAGCTCGTCGGGATCGGAGCGGCGATCCGCGCCCGGGCCGACTGGTCGGCGGTCGTCCGGCGCACGCCGCCCGAGGAGCTCCTCGAGCGCCTGGCCGGCGATCCTGCGCTCGCCCCGCTCAAGGCCCGGATCGACGCGTACCTGGAGACCTGGGCCGACCGCGCGCCCCGGGAGCTGCAGCTCGAGCGACGGACCTTCCGTGAGGATCCGACGGCCCTCCTCGCAGCCCTGCGCACGCTCGCCATCGAGCCCGGCGCCGGCGGCTCGGAGCGCGCGACCGCGGACATCGCGACGACGGCGCGACGCGAGGTCGCCCGGCGGCTTCGCGGTCAGGCGCTCGCCGGCAGGCCGGCGGGCGCCGTGCGACTCGCCGTCTTCACCGTGCTCCTGCGGCTCACCCGGCGGGGCATCCGGCGACGGGAGGAGATGCGGCTCCTGCGAGGCCAGGTCTTCGGCGTCGGCCGCAGGATCTTCCGGGACCTCGGGGCCTCGTTGACGGCGAGCGGCATGCTCGCGGAGGCTGGCGACGTCCACTACCTGGAGCTCTCCGAGCTCCGCGAGATCGCACTCGGCGCCTGGTCGGTGGGAGAGGCGCGATCGGTGGTTGGCGCGCGACGCGCTCGCTATGCGGCATACGCCGCAGGGCCGCGGCTGCCCAACCGCCTCGAGACGCGGGGCCCGGCGGCGGATCCGCTCCAGATCGTGCCGCCGGCGACAGCTCCGCCCGATGTGCCGGCTGGCGGAGCGGCTCGAACGTGGCGAGGGATCGGGGCCGCGGTCGGGCGTGCCCGGGGCGAGTGCCTCGTCGTCCTGGAGCCGACCGTCGCCCCGCCAACGGCCGGCCGGATCATCGCCGCCCGCTCCACGGACCCGGGCTGGGTCCCGATCCTGGTCGGCGCAGCTGGACTCGCCGTCGAGCAGGGCAGCCTGCTCTCGCATTCCGCGATCGTGGCCCGCGAGCTGGGCATCCCCACGGTCGTGGGCCTGCCCGGCCTCCTCGACGACGTGCGCGACGGTGACGTCCTCGAGGTGGACGGGTCGAGCGGCGAGGTCCGGCTGCAGCAGCGGGTGACCGCGGCATGAGCCACCCGCGCGGCTCCGCCTCCCTGCCCACGGCCCTGCTGTACGCGCAGTGCTGGGAGGACGTCGCGATCGCCCGCGCCGTCCTCCGCGTCCCGGTCGGCGGCACGGTGCTGGCCGTCTCGGCCGCCGGGGACAACGTCCTCGCCCTGCTCCAGGACGATCCCGCCCGGATCATCGCGGTCGACGTCAACCCGGCCGAAACCGCGCTCCTCGAGCTGAAGCGGGCCGCGATCCGAGACCTCCCGGACGACGCTGCCATCGCGGCGTTCCTCGGGGTCATGGCAGGCCCAGACCGGCTACGGACCTATCGGGAGGCCATCCGGCCGAGCCTGCCCCAGCCCGCGGCGCGCTACTGGGACGCTCACCAGCGTGACATCGGCCGAGGGGTCATCCATGCCGGCCGGTTCGAGCGCTACCTCGAGCTGTTTCGCCGGCTCGTCCTGCCGATCGTCCCGGGCCGGCGAACGGTTCGGGCGATGCTGGCGGCGACGAGCCTCGACGAGCAGGGGCGGATCTACCGGGAGCGCTGGGACTCCTGGCGCTGGCGCTCGGTGGTTCGGCTGTTCTTCAGTCGACGCCTGCTCGGCCTGTTCGGGCGCGATCGGGCGTTCTTCGAGCAGTGCGAGATCGACGACGTCGGCCGCGAGTACCTGGCGCGCGCGGCGCACGCCCTCGTCGACGTCCCGATCTGGAAGAACCCCTACGCGACGTACATCCTGAGCGGCCGGTTCGGGCCCGGTGAGCGCCTCCCCGACTACCTGCGTGGCCCCGTCCAGGCGGTCGTCCGAGGGCGTCTCGACCGCATCGAGGTCAGGACAGCGAGCCTCGAGGACACGCTCCAGGCCCTGCCTCCAGCCTCGATCGACGCGTTCTACCTGTCCGATGTGTTCGAGCTCGCGACGCGGGCGAGGCACGCGGCGGTCCTGGCGGAGGTCGCTCGCGTCGGCCGCCCCGGCGCCCGGATCTGCTATTGGAACAACCTCGTCACGCGACGCTGCCCAGCGGCGCTCGCCGATCGACTGGCCAGTGACACGGCCGAAGCGGCGCGGCTCCACCCGACCGATCGCGCCTTCCTGTACTCGGCGCTCGTCGTCGAGACGGTCCGGGGAGGCGCGGCGTGACCGACCTTCCGTGGGCCGTCATGAGCCTGGTCGCCGCCGCCTTCCTCGCGGTCTTCGCGATG
>DATEZX010000076.1:0-4021 GCA_035255225.1 Candidatus Limnocylindrales bacterium | reverse complement strand
TCGGGGGTGACGTCCCACCCGGTGACGGCCCCGAGCATGGCGGCCGACTCGGCGTACAGGTCGGTGAAGACCCCGCGGAGGAACTTGCAGAGGATCAAGGAATCCATCAGGGCAGAGCGGTCTTCCGTCGCGAGGGCGGCGAGGGCGGCGTCATCGCGGGGATGGGCGGCGAAGTCGGCCTCGTAGGCCCCCGAGTGGTTGTGGTCGGCTCCGCGCGTGCCGACGGCCAGGCCCAGGGCCATCGCGTGCAGGGTGCGTGGGTGGTAGCCCGGCAGCTCCAGCCCCTTGACATGCGGCGCGAGCGCCGGGGCCTCGCCGCCGATCCGCGCGGCCGCGCGGCGGCTGCCCAGGGCGAGCAGCTCGCCGAGCGGCCCGTCGCGGTCGATCAGGGCAGCAATCGCGTCGAGCAGCGCCGCGCCGTCGCCGAACCGCAACGACCGCCCCGAGCGGCCGAGACGGCCGTCGACCCAGTCGCGCTCGACGCACTCCATCAGGAACGCGATCGTGCCCCCCGTCGAGATCGTGTCGAGCCCCGCCGCATCGCAGGCCGCCGCGGCGCGGAGGACGGCCTCGGGGTCGTCCACGCCGCAGAGCGGGCCGAAGGCGAAGAGCGACTCGTACTCCATGCGCACCCCGCGCCGGCCGTCGGGTGACGCATAGATGTGTTCGCACCCGATCGTGCACGAGGCGCACGACTGCTTCGCTACCCGCCGCGCCGGGCCGAGATCCTCGGCGGCAAGCCGCTCGACGCCGGCGAACGTGCCCGCCTGGAAGTTGCGGGTCGGCAGGGCCTCGAAGCGGTTGAACACGAGCAGGTTGGCGACGGTGCCCAGCTCGCGGTACTTCTCGGTCGCCGGGCCGAACGAGCGGGCCGAGAGGTCGCGCGCCAGCGCGATGGTGCGCTCCGGGTCGGCCACGGGCGTGCGGCGGTCGCCGCGCACGGCAATGGCTTTGATCCGCTTCGCGCCCAGCACGGCCCCCAGTCCGCCCCGGCCGGCGTGGCGGCCGTCGTGGCTGATCGTGGCGAACGGGATGAGCCGCTCCCCCGCCGGCCCGATCGACGCGACCTGCCATTCGGGCCCGATCGCCGACCGCAGCCGGGCCTCAGCCTCCGACGCCGACAAACCCCACAACTCGCCTGCTGGCCGCCACGACACCAAAGGCTCGCCGTGCCCCTGACCATCCACGAGCAGCACCGAGGGCTCGCCACACGCCCCGTTGATCGCGATCGCGTCGACCCCCGTCCGCTTGGCCGCCAGCGCGAAATGCGACGACGACAGGGCGTCGCAGAGCCGGCCGGTGAGCGGGCTGAGCGCGACGACCGCGAACTTGGCCGACGTGGTCAGCGGGGTGCCGACCAGCGGGCTGAGCGCGAAGACGAGCGTCGCATCGCTTCCGAGCGGGTCGGCGCCGGCGGGCGCCTCGCGGGCGACGACCCAGGTCCCCAGGCCCACGCCGCCGAGGAACCGGCGCAGTACGGCCTCGTCGAGCGGCTGGAGAGTCGCCAGTCCCGAGCCGGCGTCGACCTTCAGGTAGCGACCGTGATAGCCGAACACGAGACTCAGCCCCCCACGTCCACGGTGAGAAGGAGCAACGAATCGCCGTCCGCGAGCGACGTGCCCGGGTCGGCCACGAACCGCTCGCCGTTGAGGTTGAGTGTGTAGGCCGGGTGGAGCGTCCCCCCGGCCAGCACCGAGCCCTCCAGCGCCGGGCAGGCCTTCGCCAGGGCGTCGAGGGCCGCGCCCACCGTCGCGGCCTCGACCGTCAGCTTGCCGACACCGGCGCGGAGGCGGGGCATGCCGAAGAGCTCGATCGTGACCCGGGGAGGTCCCGCCCGGCCCTCGGTTTCGGCCGGGTCTGCGGGGTCGAAGCCGGCATCCCGCAAGGCCGCGTGGTAGTCGTCCGGCGTGTTGAGGTTGCGCAGGGTGCCCAGCGCGGGGTCGACCTCGCGCAACTCGTCGGCCGTCACGACCCGCGTTCGCAGGGCCTCCATCAGGAAGACGGGCCGGGGGCGATCGGCCGCGAGCAGGCGTTCGATCATCGGCAGGACCGTGGCCCGGCGGTACAGCGCGGCGAGCGGGTGGTGGTAGCCGTCGGCGTGCGGGATGGCCAGGTCGTGATTGCCGATCAGGGCGACGAGCCGGGTGATCCACGCCGGTTGCAGGAAGGGCACGTCGGTGGCGGTGGCGTAGGCCAGCCGGACCGACTCCGGCAGGGCCGCCAGCCCGGCACCCAGCCCCTGGAGCGGCCCGCGCCCCGAGACCGGGTCGCGCGCGACGGCGACCGACGCGGGCAGCGCGGGCAGGTCTTGGCCGGGGGCCGCGACGACCACGATCGGGTCGGCCACCGTGGAGACCAGCCGCACCACGCGCCGGAGCATTCGCTCCGGGCCGAACGGGAGCCAGGCCTTCGGCCGGCCCATCCGGCGACTCGCACCACCACAAAGGATGAGGGCACCGGGGGTCATCGGCCTGCCTCCTCAGGTTCGGCGAGGAAGCCGAGTGCGGCGAGCCGGCGCCACGTCTCGGACTCCTCGAGCAGCGCACGGAAGGCGGCGACGGCGGGGCGGTCCCAGCGGTCGGCGGGGATGGCGAAGTCGTACCGCTCGGCGCGGATCGGGGTGAAGGCCAGACCGTAGGCGCGGGCCACCGGCGCGATCGCCACGCCCCAGTCGGCCCGCCCCTGGGCCACCGCGGCCGCCACGGCGTTGTGCGAACGGACCTCGACCGCCGACCCCGGCGGACGTCGCCCCCCCAGCAGGGCATCGAGCAAGACCCGCGTGCCGCTGCCCCGGTTGCGGCTGACTATCAGGCAAGATGGATCGGCACAGGCCCGGTCGATCGCTTCCGTGACCGAGCCTCCTTCCATGCGCCCGTCCCCCGGCCGGTAGACCAGTCCTTGCATCCGGCCGTAGCCACGCAAGAGCCGGACGCCGTCGGGCAGGAACGGGACGTTGTAGGTGTCGGTCCTGGGGTCGAGCAGGTGGACGCCCGCCACGTCGCACTCGCCCCGGGCCGCCGCGTCGAGGCCCCCTTGCGAGCCGACCCAGAGCGTCCTGGAGCGGAACCCGCGCTCGGCCAGGAGCCCGAGTAGCAGGTCGAGCCCGACGCAGTGCGAGCCGATCGCCACCAGGTCGGCCGCCACGATCCCCCGGCCCAGTGGCGTGACGGCCACCCGCTCGCCGCGCTCGACGTATTCCTGGTTCCTCGGGATGACGATGAACCCGTCGGCCCGGCTGAAAGTCGTCACCGAGCCCGAACCCTTGCCCATGGGGTAGGCCGATAGCCCGTCCGGGCCGGGGATGAGGCCGACCAGCAGATACTCGGTCCGCCCGCGCTCGCTGTTGCACCGCAGGGCCATCGTGGCCTCGATCGCGGCGCGGGCCTCGGGGCCGAGCCCCGCCATCCGCCGCAAGACCGGGGCGACGAACTCGTGGAAGGTGAAGATGGCCGAGGTCGGGAAGCCCGGCAGGATCGCCACCGGGGTCGTCCCCGCCGCGCCGAGGCAGATCGGCTTGCCCGGCTTGAGGGCCACGCCATGCACGACGATCCCCGGCGACCGACGGCCCAGGGTGCGGTACGAGAGGTCGCCGCCCCCCTTGCTCGTGCCGCCGCTCAGGAGGACCACGTCGGCTGACACCAGCCCACGCTCCAGGGCGGCTTCCAGCGCGGCTTCGTCGTCACCCACGAGACCCAGCGGCACCGGTTCGCCCCCCAGCTCGCGAACGGCGTCGGCCAGCAGGGTCGCATTGGCGTCATAGACACTGGCGGGGCGGGAGGGCGTGCCGGGGGCGATCACCTCGTCGCCCGTCGAGAGGATGGCTACACGAGGCCGACGCAGGACCTCGACCTCGGCCCGCCCGATCGCGGCCAGCAGACCGGTCTCACGGGCGGTCAAGACGGTCCCCTGGCGCAAGACCAGCTCGCCGCGGGCCACGTCGGTCCCGGCGAAACTGACGTGCGCCCCGGGGGCCACCGGGCGGAGCAGGACCAGATCATCTCCATCAATCCGCGCGTGCTCG
>DATEZX010000075.1:0-4940 GCA_035255225.1 Candidatus Limnocylindrales bacterium | reverse complement strand
CGTCGAGATCCAGTTCGTCCGTCCGCCGGGCGGCTGAGCGTCGTATGGCGGCGAGAAGCTCTGCTCCCGCAACTTCCGGCCATCGGCATCGACGGCGCCCGGCACAAGCTGGCCACATCCCGCCAGGACCGCGACGAGTCCCGCAACGAGCCACGGCGTGCGCATGACTCGGCCCTAGGTGTCCTGCCCCTGGTTGTCGATCTGGGCGCGCTGGAGGCGGCCGCTGAAGTCGACGTAGATCGACTTCCATTCGGTGAACGAGTCCAGGGCGGCGTGGCCCGCCTCGCGGTGGCCGTTGCCGGTCTCCTTCCAGCCCCCGAACGGCAGGTGAGTCTCGGCGCCGGTGGTACCGGCGTTGACGTAGACGATTCCCGTCTCGAAATCGCGCATCGCGCGGAAGGCCATGTTCACGTCACGGGTGAAGATCGAGGCCGAGAGTCCGTAGCGAGTCTGGTTGAGGGCGGTGACCGCGGCCGGGTAGTCGGCGACCGGGATGACCGACAGCACCGGCCCGAAGATCTCCTCCTGGCCGATCCGGTCCATCGGCTTGACGCCGCTGAAGATGGTCGGCGCGAAGAAGTTGCCGTTCGCGAGCTCGCCGTCGGTCGCCCGTGTGCCGCCGAGGACGAGCTCGGCCTCCCTTCGCCCGATCTCGATGTACGAGCCGACCTTCTCGACCGCGGCCGGGTTGATGAGCGGGCCGACGTCGACGGACTCGTCGAGGCCCGACCCGAGCTTCAACGTCGCCGTCCGCGCCTCGAGGCGCTCGAGGAGCGGCTCGACGACGGGTCGCTCGACGATGACCCGCGAGCACGCGGTGCAGCGCTGGCCGGTCGTGCCGAAGGCGGACCACAGGATGCCGTCCGTCGCGAGGTCGAGGTCGGCATCGCGCAGCACGACCACCCCGTTCTTGCCGCCGAGCTCCAGCGAGACGCGCTTGAGGCGCTTGGCGGAACGCTCGGCGATCCGCTTGCCGGTGGAGGTGTGGCCGGTGAACGAGATGACCTGGACGTCGGGCGACTCGACGATCGCGTCACCGACCTCGGCGCCGGAGCCGGTCACGAGGTTGACGGTGCCCGGTGGGAAGCCGGCCTCGGCCATGAGCTCGACCAGGAGGGTCGCGCAATGGGGGGTGTCGCTGGCCGGCTTGAAGACGACCGTGTTGCCGGTGACGAGGGCCGGCATCATCTTCCAGCACGGGATCGCCATCGGGAAGTTCCAGGGCGTGATGATCCCGGCGATCCCGATCGGCTGGCGGATGCTCATCGCCCACTTGTCGGGCAGCTCCGACGGCACCGTGTCGCCGACCATCCGGCGGCCCTCGCCGGCCATCAGGAAGGCGATGTCGATCCCCTCCTGGACGTCGCCGCGGGCCTCCGAGAGGACTTTGCCCATCTCGCGCGTCATCGCCCGCGCGAGGCGCTCCTTGTGGTCGGCCATGAGCTGGCCGAAGCGGTAGAGGATCTCGCCGCGCTTCGGCGCAGGCGTTGCCTTCCAGCGCGGCAGGGCCATCTCGGCGGCCTTGACGGCCATCGCCACGTCGGCCGCGGCCCCGGCCTGGAACCGCCCGACGACGTCCCGCCGGTCGGCGGGATTGAGGCTCTCGAACGTCCGGCCCGAGACCGAGTCGACCCACTCCCCGGCGATGAACAGCTGATAGGTCCGCGGCGGCGCGGCGACCTCGGTCATGACGGTGTCCCCTCGTTGCGGTTGCCCTCGTTGAAGTTGCCCTCGTTGCGGATGGCCCATGGCTGGAGGACGGCGTAGGCGGCGTCGGTGAACGGGGTCGGGACGCCGGTCTCGCGGCCGAGCCGGGCGAGCGTCCCCTGGAGGGCCTCGATCTCCATCCGGCGGCCGCGCAGCAGGTCGTGGCGGAGCGAGGTCCCCTCGTCATCGGCCAGCCCGAGCACGCGCTCGACCTGGCGGTCCGCGAGGTCGTCGTCCAGGGCCACACCCAGCGCCTGGCCGACCGCGAGGGCCTCGTGGGCGATCGCTCGGAACATCGCAACGGCGGCGGGCGAGCGGCGGATGTCGCCGAGCGGGAGCTGCGTCCCCGCGCTGACCGATGCGAAGGCGACGAGCAGGACGTACTTCTCCCACTTGAGTCTCGTGACGTCATCCGAGGCGTCTGCGCCCACCCCACCGGCTCGGGCCAGCTCGACGATTCTGAGGACCCGCTCGCTCGGTGGACCGGGCATCAGCTCACCGACCACGATCCGGGCGTCGTTGCTCCGGATGACGCCCGGCGCCTGGATGGACGCCAGGATGTAGGCGGCGCCACCGAGGACGCGGGAGTCGCCGACCACGGCCGCGATCTTCGCCTCGTTGTCGATGCCGTTCTGGAGCGACAGGACCGCCGTGTCGCCGGTGAGCATCGGCGCCACTCGCCGTGCCGCCGCGTCGGTGTCGTACGACTTGACGGTGAAGAGAATGAGATCGACCGGCCCGATTGCCCGCTCGTCATCGGTCGCCCGGACCGGTGTCGACGACGACGAGCCGTCGGGCTTGACGATCGTCAGCCCTCGCTCCCGCAATGCCTCGAGGTTCGAGCCTCGGGCGAGATATCCGACGTCGGCGCCCGCCGCGGCGAGCCGGCTGCCGAGGTAGCTGCCGACGCCACCGGCTCCGACCACGGCGACGCGCAATGGCGTGGCGCCCCACGTCATAGCCGTGCCTCGAGCTCAGCCACGGGGCCATGGTAGGTCGCACGCCGATGCAACCCTGAGCGGCAGGGACTTGTCGCTACGGCGGGGGCGACACCGGGACGCCGGCCTCGACCTCGACGAGGTACCCGTCGGGATCGAGCACCTTGAAGACGACGAACCCCGGCTCCTCGTAGGCCTCGACCATCCGATGGCCGGCGGACTCCATCAGCGTGCGAAGGCTCCTCGCCTCATCGACCGACTCGAGCAGGAAGCCGAAGTGGAGCTCCCCGGGCCACGGCGGCGGGCTGTCGCCCGGCGTCAGGGAGAGCGCGAAGCCCTCGTCGTTGTGGACGACGAACGTCTCGCCCTGCCACTCGGAGGGGCCATCAAACCCGAAGAACCGCCGGTAGAACTCGACCGACCGGTCGACGTCGCGCACGACCAGGTAGAGGTGGTTCAGGTCCACGTCACCGCAAGCTCGTCCCCATCGGGCCGAGCCCTCGATAGGCTCATGACACCCAAGGCCTCAGCAGTCCTCGCTGAGATCGTAGGGGGTCTGGATCGGGCCCTCTGTCGTCAGGGTCACCTTCTGGTCAACCGGGCCGGGCATCGTGGCGCTGAACACCTGGCTGCCCGTGTTCCCGTCGGTGATGACGACCTGCCAGGGCAGCTGCGGCGGCTGCGGCGTCGAGAGGCCCTCGTTGATCGTCAGGGTCGTGCCATCGGGGATCACGGTGTCCCAGGTCCCGTTGAGCGCGACCTGCACCCGCGAGCCTGTCTGATTGACGACCTTGAGATGGAAGCCGCCACAGGCGTTCGACGGCAGGCCGGCGTACTGGTTGGGCGACTCGCTTGCCTGACAGGCTCCGAGCACCGCGATCACCGCGACGAGCATCGGGATGGCGCGTGCCAGCCGCATCCCACCACGGTGGGGGCGCTATACCGAGCTCGTAAGGGCTGTAGTTCCTGTTCGCCAGATCGCTCGACGTTCGCTCGTCACCGGCGGTCGGTCACGAGCCAGCACGCCGATTCCCGCAGACGATGCCCCTGAGTCAGTCGGCCTCGGTCGCCTGCGGAAGGCGCCGGAGCAGCGCCTGGACCTCGGCGAGCTCGTCGGCTTCCTCGTGGCCGAGCGTGTCCTCGAGCATCTCGAGCGCGGCCCGCACGAGCGCCAGCTCGTCGGGGCTGAGCTCGATCGGGAACGTGATGGACCCTTCGTTCATCGTCGATCCCTCCGTGCGCGACGGGTCACGCCGCTCAGCCGACACGTTCGAAGGCGGCGGCGACCGATCCCCCACCCCCGAGGCACAGCGTCGCCAGGCCGTACCGGCCCTCTCGTCGCCGCAGCTCGTGGAGGAGCGACGCCACGATGCGGGCGCCGGACGCCCCGATCGGGTGGCCGAGCGCGATGGCACCGCCGTTGACGTTGACCCTCGACCAGTCGAAGCCCAGCGCGCGCCCGTCGGCCAATGTCTGGGCGGCGAAGGCCTCGTTGATCTCGATGAGGTCGAAGGCCTCGATCGTCAGGTCGAGCTGCTTCAGCAGCTTCCGGACGCCCTCGATCGGGGCCAGGAACAGCCACTTCGGCGCCACCTCGGCCTGGGCGTAGCCGACGATCCGGGCGAGTGGCTTCAGGCCGTACCGCTCGACGGCCCGCTCGCTCGCGACCACCGTGGCCGCGGCGCCGTCGGTGATGCCCGGCGCGTTGCCGGCCGTGACGGTGCCGATCGTCGCGGCCCCGCGGTCCTCGCCCTCGGGCAGGGCGAACGCGGGCTTCAGCCGCGCAAGGGCCTCGAGGCTCGTGTCGCGGCGCGGATTCTCGTCGGTGTCGACGACGGTCTCCTGGCCCTTCGGACCCGTGATCGTGACCGGCGCCATCTCGTCGGCGAAGCGAGCGGCGTCGATCGCCGCGATCGCCTTCTGGTGGCTCGCCAGGGCGAACGCGTCCTGGTCCTCGCGCGACACCCCGTCGTGGATCGCGACCCGCTCGGCGTGGGTACCCATGTGGCAGTCCTCGATCGAGCACCACAGGCCGTCGTGGACCGTCGCGTCGACCAGCCTGCCGTCGCCGAGGCGGAGCCCGAACCTGGCCCCCGGGGCGAGGTACGGCGCCTGGTTCATCGACTCCATGCCGCCCGCGATCGCGACCTCGGCGTCCCCGGCCCTGATCTCCGCTGCGGCGAGCATGATCGCCTTGAGGCCCGAGCCACAGACCCGGTTGATCGTGGTCGCGCTCGTCGTCTCGGGCAGGCCCGCGCGGAGGAGCGCCTGGCGAGCCGGCGCCTGGCCGACGCC
>DATEZX010000074.1:0-2408 GCA_035255225.1 Candidatus Limnocylindrales bacterium | reverse complement strand
GACCATCAAGCAGATCATGGCCGCCAACAAGCAGATCAAGAACCAGAACTCGATCAAGATCGGCGACCAGATCACGATCCCCGTCCCGGCCGCGACCCCGGTGAGCGACGTCGGCGGCAGCTCCGCCGCGCCCTGAAGGGCGTCGCCGCTTCAGCGGGTGCGCGGCGCGAGGTTGATCGAGGTGATCTTCCCGGCCTCGACGCGGAACGACGCGTCGAGGTGCTGGCTCGGAGCGCCCGGCCGGATGACGAGGATGTCCGCCTGGTAGGTGTTGCCGAGGTCGCGCACCTCGCCCGGGATCATCTTGAGTCCCTTGTCGGCGCGAAGGAACCAGCCGCCGACCTGATCCACGCCGCGCAGCGTGCGCGCGTTGTCCCCGACGTGGATGCGCATCTCGGTCCGCTCGTCCATCAGCGCGACCGCGCCGTTGACGTCGCCCGAGTTCAGGCGCTCGAAGAAGACCTCCATGGTGTCCGTGGCTCCCATAGCCCGAGTGTACCCGCCAACCGCCCGACCCGTGGGCGTGCCGGATGGTCCACGTCGGGCTGCGCCAAAGGGATGCGAGCCTCGATCAGAAGCCTCCGCCGGCCCCGCCGCCGCCCCCGCCCGAGCCGCCCCCGCCGAACCCGCCGCCGCCCGACGACGCCGCGGTCACCCCGACCGAGGCCACCGTCGCCGCGAGCCCGCTCACGGAGCCGACCGAGCCGAAGCCCGACGGCGAGGCGAACCACAACGGCACCCAGCCGACGCGGCCGACCGCCTGATCGGCCTCGAGGGACTGCTTGATGAGCCGATCGATCTCGGTGTTGAGCCCGAACGCGACGGCCCACACGGTCAGCAGATCCGGTGTCGTGATCCAGGGCAGGCGGCGTTTCGTCGCCTCGACCGCAGCGTCGATCGTCGTCGCGTTGGCGATCTCGTAGCGGAGCGTGTTGCGGTAGGCGAGGGCCATCGCCAGCGTCTGCGCCCCGGTCGGTGTCCGGGCCGCCATGTACCGGCCGAGGACCGCAATCCCGATCCCGACGAGGACGTCGAACCCGAGCGCGAGCGACACGAAGGCGGCGTTCTTCGGCAGGTCCGGCCCAACCAGCCCCACCCGGTCGACCATGCCCGTGATCCAGAACCCGACGCCGGCGGCAACGGCAACGCCGATGCCGATCGCAGTCCAGCGGGTGATGACCTTGTTCGGATCGGCGACGAACCAGCCCTGTGAGGCCGCGACGATCCCGATGTGCTGCCTGAAATCCTGGTACAGCTTCTGGCCGGTGCCCTGCTTGAGCGTCTCCCGGCTCAGCCTGCCCTCCGTGGCTGAATTGCGGATCAGGTGCAGGAGGCTCGTCTCCGCGACGCCGAGTGGGCGCTCCCGCGCGGCCCGCGAGCCAGCGTCGTCGAGGGCGGGTCGGTTGACGACGAGGTCGATGTTCTTGGCGTCATCGCCGGCCTGGTCGAACGTGACCAGCCCACGGTGACCGAGGTCGACCAGGGCCGAGGTGAACGCCTCCATCGTGACTCGGTCCCGGCGCAGGACGGTGGCCATCGCCGGGGTCAGGCCGGGTGGCGGCTCGGGCAGGAGGACCGAGTCGTCGATGAGCGGGATCGCGGCGTCGCGGCCCTGGCGCAGCCACGCCAGGTAGAACATGAGGAGAACCAGGAGGCCCAGCGCGGCGATGATGGCCGCGGCGATGAGGCGAATCGTCGCGCCGGCCGTGCGGTCGGGGTTGCCCCCCGGTTGGATGATCCGGTCCAGCTCCTGGAGCCCGGCCAGGACCGACGCGTCCAGGTCGCCATTCTTCGCCGGGGGGATGAAGGCGCTGTCGTGCACGGCCTGGGCCTCGCTGTCCGAGAGGTACGCGTCCCGGAAGCCCTTGTTCGTGGCGAGGTAGATCTCGCCGTGCACGAGCGAGGTGTCCATGTCGTACAGCACGACCAGTCCGTCCTGGTCACCCTCGCGCCCGACCTTCCAGGTGTTGCCGATCGTGGCGGCGTCCAGCGCCGCCTCGTCGGTCGAGACACCCGTCAGGCCGCTCGGCCACGACACGACGGCGATCTGAACCCCGGTGCGGGCGGCGATCCGGTCGACGATCGTCTCGGCCTGCTGCTCGGTGGCCGCGGACCAGATGTTCGCGAAGTCGTAGACGCTGACGCCGAGCTGGCTCGGCGGGAGGTCCATCGCCGGCGCGGTCGCGGCCGTCGCAGCCCAGCCGAGGGCGATCAGGAGCGCGGCAGGGAGCGCGAGGGCCCGGCGCATCGGCGGGCGCCCGGTCACGTCGAGCCTGCCCTCCAGCGCTGGTAGCGAGGCGGCCACTCGTCCGCGGCACGGAGCCCCAGGATCGCGACCTCGATGTCGAAGGCGAACAGCTCGTACGTGTCGTCGACCTCGAACGGCCAGGCCGCGGCAGCCCGCGCCC
>DATEZX010000073.1:0-8608 GCA_035255225.1 Candidatus Limnocylindrales bacterium | reverse complement strand
GCCCGGGACGGAAAACCCATCGACGCAGTTGATGTCGGATCTCGCATCCCGCAATCTGGCGACGCGGCCACCGCCGCCGGCGGAAGTCGCAGGAGGAATCCATGGGACGCCTGGCACGCTCGCTGGCGCTCGCCACCGCCGCGACACTGGCTGTTGCCGCGGCGCTCGCGCTCCCGGCCGGCGCCTCGGGCCCGTCCCTGACCGCCAGCCTGTCGTTGATCCCAACCGACCCACGGACGTGACAATCGACAGCGCCGGGCCACCGATCGTGACGGAGACGGGCGGGCGCCCACCGGGACTCGGCTGCCTCTTCGAGGTGGTTGAGACCCTCGTCCTGACGGTCGTCATCTTCCTCGGCATCCAGACCTTCGTCGCCCAGCCGTACAAGGTCGAGCAGCAGTCGATGGAGACCACCCTCCTGCCGGATCAGTACGTCCTGGTCGACAAGCTCACTCCGCGCTGGTCGCCCTACGTCCGCGGCGACATCGTCGTCTTCGCCCCACCGTCGACCTTCTCGACTGCGAACGGGACGCCGTTCATCAAGCGCGTCATCGGGCTACCCGGCGACCACGTCCAGCTCAAGGACGGAGTGGTGTACGTCAACGGCGCCCGGCTCGATGAGCCGTACCTCTACTTCGACACGGGCATCGCCCGTCGCACCGAGCCGGAGGGCAGCGGACAGTCCGACTGGCTCGTGCCCTCGGGCGACCTGTTCGTCCTTGGCGACCATCGCAATGAGTCGGAGGACTCCCGGACCTTCGGCGTCATCGAGATCAGCAAGGTCATCGGCCGAGCCTGGCTTCGGTACTGGCCGATCGACACGTTCAGCGTCCTGCCGACACCGACCTATCAGCCGGGCGGCGGCGGATGACGGCTCGTGGAGGTCGCCGCCAGAGGAATTCAGCGCGATGAACCAAGGTCCGGGGCATCGACGGGTGCCTCCGCTGCTCGTCGCGTCGTCAGGCCGATGATCCGCCGGTTCCGGGCCGCGATCCGCCAGCTTGTGGCCGTGTCGATCGTGGCCGTGGTCGTCAGCGCGTGTTCGACGGCCCCACCGAATGGGTCGTTCGACGTCTCGGTCGCCGCGAGCCTCCAGCCGCGGCTCTCCCCAGCCGATGCCGTCGACATCACGCGCGCCTATCTCGACGCCCAGCGGCCGCAGCTCGCCGCGCCGGACCTCCACGTCGATGCCCATCTCCAGCAGGTGTGGGCGGTGCGCGCCTCGGCGGCCCGCGAGCTCGACGCCTGCATCCCGCCGCAGGCGTCGGACGCGATCGTGTGGGTCACCCGGGGGCTCGGCGACTACCTGAACCTCACCGACTATCCGTGGTCGCATCGCACCGGGACGTCGATGAACCCAGCGGCGATGGCGTGTCAGGATCCGAGCACGGAGGGCATCCTCGTCATCGACGATCGGACGGGCGCGATCCTGGGGGTGTACCCGTTCGTCGGGCCCGTGCCGACGCCGTAGCGACGCCCGTCCGTGCTCCGCATAAGAGATTGTCGAAACGACACCTGACCGGCGCAACGACGGCCCCTCTCGACCCGTCGCCCTACACTGACCGACCGATGCCGACCCTGCTCGAGCGACTCAACGGACCCGGTGACCTGCGCGGCCTCGACGAGGGCCAGCTGGCGATTCTCGCCGCCGAGATCCGCGAGACGATCGTCTCGACGGTCGCGAGGACCGGGGGCCATCTCGGCTCGTCGCTCGGGGTCGTCGAGCTGACGATCGCCCTCCACCGGATGCTCGATTCGCCGCGCGACAAGATCGTCTGGGACACCGGCCACCAGGCCTACGCCCACAAGCTCCTGACGGGCCGGCTCGACCGCTTCGGGACACTCCGCCAGATCGACGGTGTCGGCGGCTTCCCGCGCCGCTCCGAGAGCGAGCACGACGTCTTCGACGGCGGCCACGCCGGGACCGGCCTGTCGATCGCCGAGGGCCTCGCCGCGGCGCGGGACCTCCGCCACGGCCTCGAGCGAATCGCGGTCGTCGTCGGCGATGCCGCGCTCATGACCGGCCTGAGCCTCGAGGCCCTCAACGACATCGGCCATCGCGGCACCCAGATGCTGATCGTGCTCAACGACAACGAGATGTCGATCAGCCCGACCGTCGGCGCCTTCTCGACCTACCTCTCGAAGATCAAGCTGTCCGGCGCCTGGCGCCAGAGCAAGACGTTCTATGACCGGCTCGTCGAGCGGATCCCGGTCATCGGCCCGACGGCGCTCATGTGGAGCCAGCGCGTTCGGCGATCGGTCGTCAACCTCGCCAGCCCGGGCCAGCTGTTCGAGGACCTCGGGATCACCTACATCGGCGTCATCCCGGGTCACGACCTGCGCATGCTCAACGAGACCTTCCGGCGCGTCCAGCAGGTCAAGGGCCCGGTCCTCGTCCACGTCCGAACCCAGAAGGGCCGCGGCTACCGGCCCGCCGAGACCGACCAGGTGTCGTTCCACGGCGCGGCCCTGCCGCCGATCGAGCTCGCGCCGAAGGCCGATGCGTTCGATGGCGCCCGACTCGAGGCCGCCCGCGCCGAGGCCGCCCAGGCCGACTCGAGGCAGCCTCACGCGATCCCGCCGGGCGCCCCGCACGGCGCCGGCTCCAACGGCGATGCGCTCTCGCCGGCCGGCCCCGAGCCGGCGCCGAAGAAGGCCCCGAATTACACGGCCGTCTTCGTCTCGGAGCTCATGAAGGTCGCGGAGCATGACCGGCGAGTCGTGGCGATCACCGCCGGCATGCCGACCGGCACCGGCCTGGCCCGCTTCCAGGCCTCCTTCCCGGATCGGTTCATCGACGTCGGCATCGCCGAGCAGCACGCGGTGACGATGGCCACCGGCATGGCTCTGGCCGGCCTCCGGCCGGTCGTGGCGATCTACTCGACCTTCCTCCAGCGGGCGTTCGACCAGGTCGTCCACGACGTCTGCCAGAACGACGTGCCCGTCGTCCTGGCGGTCGATCGCGCGGGCCTCGTCGGCGAGGACGGCACGTCCCACCAGGGGATGTTCACGATCGCGGCGCAGCGCCAGCTGCCGTATCTCATCATCGCCAGCCCCAAGGACGAGCAGGAGCTGCGGTCGCTGCTCCACACGGCGCTCGAGCAGGACCACCCGTTCGCGCTCCACTACCCGCGCGACGCCGGCTTCGGCGTTCCCGAGGTCGAGCCGCCGGCCATCCCCGTCGGCCGCGGCGAGGTCCTGCGGGAGGGCCGCGACATCGTGCTCGTGGGCTTCGGGCCGATCGTGATGCGCGGCCTCGAGGTCGCGGACGCGCTGGCCCGCGACGGCTGGTCCGTCGGGCTCGTGAACGCCCGGTTCGCGAAGCCCCTCGACCGCCAGCTGATCCTCGACGCGGCCCGCGGCGTGCCGCTCGTCGTGACCCTCGAGGAGAGTGTCGTGACCGGTGGCTTCGGAAGCGCGGTTCTCGAGGCGATCGAGGACGCGCGGCTCACCGACCCCGAGCTGCGGCGGACGATGGTCCGGCTCATCGGCATCCCCGGCGACCGGTTCGTCGACCACGGCGCGGTGGCCGACCTGCGGCGGCTCGTCCGGCTCGACTCGGCGGGCATTTCCGCCCAGGTTCGCGAGGCCGCAGACGCGCTGGGGCTCTCGCCGTCGGGGACCGTGCCCGCCGCGAAGCGGGCGGCCGAGGGGCACTCGCGGCACGGGGCCGACCACCCGGAGCGCGCCAAGGCGGTTTAGGCGAGGCGGACGGGGTGCTTCGCACCCGGGCTCAGGACGTCGAGCCTCCGCGCGTTCAGGGCGCCGACGGTCCCGCCGGGCTCCGGACGATGAAGCCCAGGATCGACGCGTTGAGCACGACCGCGATCGTGAGCGCAAGCCCGAACGCCGGCAGCACGCCCAATGACTCGACGAACGCCGCGACGGTGAGGAAGAAGGTCGCGAAGCCGGGCAGGCCAAGGACGAGTCCTCGGAGGACACCCCGGGCCTGGGATGGCCCGCCGACGCGATGGGCGAACGTCGTCAGCACGGAGATGTAGACCGGAAACGTCGCGAGAATCCCAGCGACGTGACCGCCCACGATCGGGGCGACGGCGCTGATCGCAAGGACGAGGATGGTCGCCACGACGGCCCGGGCAGGAATGTCCCATCGGCCGGGCCGAGCGACCGCGAGGGCCGCGTCCGGTGCGCCGGGCTGGAGGACCGGCAGCGCCAGGGCCGCGAGCGTGACCGCGACGGCGAGCGCGAAGAGAGCCAGCGGCGCCCACGCCGGGAGCGCGATCTCGAGGACGCCGGCGACGACCGCAAACGTCGCGCTCCCGATGGCGAGGCAGGCCGGCCAGCCGAGCCGGCTGCTCGCGGCCGCGTACGCGAGGCAGAACGCGACCTGCCCCGTCGCGCCAAGGAGGGATCCGGCCGCCACCTGGACGCCGGCGGCCGGCCCGAGGTCCAGCGAGACGAAGATCGCGATCGGTCCGGAGGTGAGCGGCAGGGCCAGCAGCCAGCCGCTGGTGATCGCGCCCCAGCGGCGCCCCGCCAGGCTGGCCGAGGCGATGAGCAGCGGCGTCAGGACGAGCTTCGGCGCGACGAAGCTCACGATCGCGCTCGCCTCAGCGGCACCACAGGCCGTCCGTGGCGGCGAGCCAGTCGGCGATCCGGTCGCAGGCCGCGGGCAGGTCGCCCTCGGTCATGTCGAGCTCGAGCACCGGCAGGCGGCTCGCGGATGCAAGGGACCGGAGGAGCTCCTGCTCGGCCAGGAAGAGCGACAGGTCGTCGTACTGGCTCGGCTTCCCTGACACGACCACCCGCTCGGCCCGGGCAGCCTCGAACGTGTCCTCGCGGCGCGTGCACAGCACGATCCGGAAGCCGAGTGGCAGGAGGCGGTCCTCGAGCCAGCCGAAGTCATAGTGCCGGCCGTGCTGGAGCTGCCAGGCCATCGTCGAGAGATGGAACCGGTCGACGATCCAGGAGTAGTTCGGCTGGAGCTCGAAGAGGCGGGCCCAGGTCGCGTACGTCTCCATCGCCCGGGCCTCGTCCCGGGCCTCGAAGTTGATGAGCCCGGCACCCCAGGGGTAGGGCGAGAAGGCGCACCACTCGGCCGAGATGAGGGGCGAGTGGTAGCGGTAGCGCCGCGGGCCGACGAGTCGGGGGTGCTCGTTGAGGGCGAACGCGAGGTCGGTCTTGTGGGTGAGGCGGGTGCCCTCGAGGATGACCTTCGGGCAGAGCTTCGACGGCTCGCGGGGAGGCGTCGGCTGGCGGTGTGGCCCGGACATCGAGGCCAACGGTAAGCCCGGCGGAAGGGCGGTGTGCCACCATCTCGGCGTGCGTGGGAGCCGCGTGCGCCTCGACCAGCTGCTCGTCGAGCGCGGCCTCGCGCCGTCGCGCTCGCGGGCCCAGGCCCTCCTGCTGGGCGGACGGGTCCGGGTCGGCCGGGGCGACGCCGCGCGGCGCGACCGGAAGCCGGGGGACCTGGTCGAGCCCGACCTCGACGTCGAGGTCGAGGCGCCCGAGCCGTACGTCAGCCGCGGCGGCCACAAGCTCGCCGCCGCCCTCGACGCGTTTGCGATCGATCCCCGCGATCGGGTCTGCCTCGACGTGGGAGCGTCCACCGGCGGGTTCACCGACGTCCTGTTGCAGCGCGGCGCGAGGCGCGTCTACGCTCTCGACGTGGGTCGCGGACAGCTCGCCGAATCGCTGCGTGCGGACCCGCGGGTCGTCTCGATGGAGCGCGTCAACGCCCGCGACCTGACCGCCGAGACGCTCCCCGAGGCGATCTCGCTCGCGACCGTGGACGTCGCCTTCATCTCTTCGCGGCTCCTGCTGGAGCCGGTGAGCAAGACGTTTCGCGGCGGCGCCGGCGATCTCGTCATCCTCGTGAAGCCCCAGTTCGAGGCCGGGCGCGGCGAGGTCCCGGGTGGTGTGGTCCGCGACCCGGGCGTGCACGAACGAGTCGTCGCCGAGGTGGCGGGGGCAGCCGCCGCGCTGGGACTCGAGGTCCGCGGCTCGATCCCGTCGCCGATCCTCGGACCGGAGGGCAACCGCGAGTTCCTGCTCTGGGCACGCGTGCCGGGAGGGCCGGCGTGACCGGCGAGCCGGGGGTGACCGCGGTCCGGCGTATCGGGTTCGCCTACAACCCCACGATCGAGGCCGCGCTCGAGCTGCGCGAGCGGGCGGCGGGCTGGGTCGAGACGCGGGGCCTCGAGCACTGGGCCTCGGCCGCGGCCGACGTCGAGGAGGTCACCGGGCGGCTCGCCGACACCGACGTCCTCGTCGTGCTCGGCGGGGACGGCACGTTCCTGCGGGCGGCCCAGGCGGTCATCGCGGTCGACGTGCCGATCCTCGGCATCAACGTGGGCAAGGTCGGGTTCCTCTCGAAGGTCGAGGCCCAGGGCCTGGAGCGGGTCCTCGGGCAGCTGGCGTCGGGCGAATACGCGATCCAGCAGCGGATGGCCCTCGAGTGCCGGATCCAGCGCGCCGTACCGGCCCCCGCCGCAGAACCCGCCGAGGAGCGGAAGGTCGCGCTGAACGACCTCGTCATCGCCCGGGGCGCCCTCGCCCGCGTCGTCCGCCTCGCGACCTCGATCGACGCCAGCCACCTCGCCACGTTCGTGGCGGATGGGCTGGTCGTCGCCAGCCCGACCGGCTCGACCGGCTACTCGTTCTCGGCGGGCGGCCCGATCCTCGACCCCACGGCCCGGAACATCCTGGTGACCCCGATCGCGGGCTACCTCTCGACGATCCGCTCGGTCGTCGTTCGCCCGACGGCGGTCGTGCGCTGCCGGGTCCTCGACGCCCACGAGGCCCTCGTCTCGGTCGACGGCCACCAGGACATCCCGATCGGCGTGGGGGACACGATCGAGGTGCGGTCGATCGACCGGCCGGTGCGCCTCGTCGAGCCGGCCGGTTCGCTGCCCTTCTGGGACCTCGTCCGCCAGAAGGTCGAGCTGCTGCCGTCGTGACCGAGGTCGCGCTGACCGAGCCGGGAGCGCCGCCCAGCGGCGCCGGCGACGTGGCCGATGCGGGCGGCCGCGGATCGCCGTCGATGACCGAGGTGGCCGCGGGGGCGGACCTGACCGCGGGACGGCTGCTGGAGCTGGCGGTCGCCGACCTCGCGCTCATCGATCGGCTCCGCCTGGCGTTCGAGCCCGGCCTGAACGTCCTGACCGGCGAGACCGGGGCCGGCAAGAGCCTCGTCATCGACGCCCTCGGCCTGGCGCTCGGAGCGAGAGCCGACCTGTCGCTCGTCCGCCACGGCGCTGAGGCGGCGCGGGTCGAGGCGCTCTTCGACCGCTTGCCCGAGCCGCTGATCGCGTCGCGCGAGCTCAGCGCCATGGGGCGCTCCACTGCCCGCGTCGACGATGTCGCGGTGACCGCGGCTCGCCTCGCGGAAACGGTCGGGCCACTCGTGGAGATCCACGGCCAGCACGACCAGTCGCGCCTCCTCGACGAGCGCTGGCAGCGCGAGCTCGTCGATGCATTCGGCGGGCACGCGGAGCTGCGGGCGGCCATGGCCCGCGCGGTGGGCCGGTGGGCTGACAACCGGTCGGCCCTCGCCGCGCTCGCCGCGGATCCGCGCGAGGTGGAGAGACGGATGGAGGTGCTGGAGCACGAGGTCGACGAGATCGCCGCAGCCCGGCTGCGGGTGGGAGAGGCGGACGAGCTGCGCGCACGGCTCGAAGCCGCCCGACACGGAGCGTCGATCGCGCGGGCGACGGCCACGATCCGCACCCGCCTCGATGGCTCGGACCGGGGCGGCGGCCCGGACCAGGCGGACTCGCCTGGCGCGTCGAGCGGTCGCGATGCCGTCGCCGAGGCGGTGCACGAGGCACGCTCGCTGGCCCGGCTCGACCCCCGCTTCGAGGCGATCGCGGATCGGCTCGCTGCCCTCGAGGCGGAGCTCGCCGACGCCGCGGGCGACGTCCGTCGCCTGGCCGAGTCGGTGGACCACGATCCCGCGGCCATCGCCGCGCTGGAGGAGCGCCTGTCGCTCATCTACGCCCTCCAGCGCCGCTACGGCGACGACGAGGCGGCGATCCTCGCCCATGCCGAGCGATCCGCGGCAGAGCTGGAGCGCCTGGCCGGCATCGACGAGGAGCGCGCGCGGCGGGAAGCCGATGACGCCCGGCTCCTGGTCGCCGTGGCGACCGCTGCCGCCGAGCTTTCGAGCCGGCGAGCGGCGGCGGCGGCCGAGCTGTCCCATGCCGGTGATGCGGCCCTCCAGCGGCTGGGCTTCCGTGCCGGGGCCTTCGACGTCGCCATCGGCCGGCGGTTCGCCGACCGGGACGAGCCGGCCATCGAGCTCGACGGTGATGCCGTGGCGTTCGATGCGACCGGGGCGGACGAGGTCGTGTTCGAATTCGCCCCGAACGCCGGAGAGCCGGCGCGGCCGCTGGCGAAGATCGCCTCCGGCGGCGAGCTCTCGCGGGTCGCCCTCGCGATCAAGCAGGTCCTGGCCGCCGCCGACGACACGCCGACGCTCGTCTTCGACGAGGTCGACGCGGGCATCGGCGCCCGGACCGCCGACCCGGTCGGCCGGAGCCTCTGGGCGCTCGGTCGGAGCCATGAGGTCCTCGTCGTGACGCACCTCGCCCAGATCGCCGCCCACGCCGATGCGCACTTCCGGATCGCCAAGCGCGAGCGCGACGGC
>DATEZX010000072.1:0-10078 GCA_035255225.1 Candidatus Limnocylindrales bacterium | reverse complement strand
AGCGCCCTTGCCGCCTGCTCGTTGGCCGATCGGCTCTGGTCGGCGAAGCGCTCGAACTCGGCCCGCACGGCGTCGACGTTGACGGTCACGCCGACGCTCTGGAGGGCGGTCAGCCCGATCCGCAGGGCCCGCTCCACGAGGAGGGCGTGGTCGTCCATCGGCTGGGCGGCGAGCCACGCGGCCGCGGCGCCGTCGGCGAGGACGAGGTGGTCGACGACGATGCGCTCGGGCTCGACCCGCACCCGCGCCTCGGAACCGCTGGGAAAGGCGACGACCTTCGCTTCCATGGCCCGACTCTGGCGGCCATGCGTGCCACCTCGCCTGTCACACGACCCCAGGGCGCTCGCAACCGTCGCGCCACCGGCACGCCTCGAGCCTGCTCAGCTCCCGCGGTAGCTCGTGACCGAGAACGGGGCGAGGAGCACCGGGACGTGGTACGAGCGCGACGTGTCGGCGACGCGGATGTCCACGGCCAGCCGCTCGAAGAATCCGTCTCGACCGGCGAGGCTGACCTCGAGCCGGTATGTGCCGGCCGCGAGTGGCCGATCGAGCAGGTCCCGGACCCGACCGTCGTCGTCGGTCAGGGCCTGCGTCAGCCGGAGGGGTCGACCGTCGTCGGCCAGCCGATGGAGCGTCACGTGCACACCCGCTGCGGGCCGCCCCGAGCCCGTGTCGAGGAGGTGGGTCGAGATGGTCGGACGGGCCGGGATCGTTCCGGCGGCGCGGTCAGCCACGTATCCTCCCGGCCATGAGCCACCTCGAGATCGACGTCGGCGAGCTGCACTTTACCGCCCGCTGGGAGCCCGCCGCCCCGCGCACGATCGAGGCGATCCGGCGGCTCTTGCCGATCGAGGCCCGGCTCATCCACTGCCGCTGGTCGGGCGAGTCGACGTGGATCCCGTACGGCGAGCTCCGGCCGGGGACCGACTACGAGAATCACACCTCGCACCCGGCGCCGGGCCAGCTGGCGCTGTATCCGGGCGGGATCAGCGAGTGCGAGATCTTCTTCCCGTATGGGGCCTGCACGACGTCATCGAAGGTCGGCCAGCTCGCCGCCAACCACTTCGCGACGATCGAGCCCGACGAGGAATGGACGGATCGCCTGCGCGAGGTGGGCAGGCGTACGCTGTGGGAGGGCGCCCAGCCGATCACGATCAGCGAGGTGGACTGATGGAGATCGTCATCTTCTTCGTCGGTGCATTCGTCGTCGGCGCCATCCTCCTGTACCGAAGCCGAACCCGGACCGGCGGGATCGACGAGTCGCCGACGAGTGGTCTGCCCGATGACCTGCGCGACAAGAACGTCGGCATGATCGGCCTGCCCAATCGCGGCGACCCGTGGACCAGGGGAGGCCGATAACCTCGCGCAGGGCGCGGTCGCCTCGCCGGTGACCGATCTTCTCGTCCGCGGCGGGGCGGTCGTCACGGCCGAGGGCTCGCGACGAGCCGACGTCCTCGTTCGCGGCGAGGTGATCGCAGCTGTCGACGACGACCTGAGCGGGCTCGCGAGGGATCACGACGTCGAGGTCGCGGACGCGACCGGCCTGCTCGTCCTTCCCGGCGCGGTCGACGTCCACACCCACACGCGGGTCGCGACCGCGGCCGAGCCGGACCGCTTCTTCCGGGACTCCGTCGCCGCAGCGTTCGGCGGCACCACCACGTTCCTCGCCTTCAACAACCCGGGCACAGGCTCGTCCCCGGCGGCAGAGCGATCGTTGCTCGCCGGGCTGCGGGAGTTCCGGGCCGCCACGGCGGCGGACGGCGCGGTCGACTTCGCGCCCAGCCTGGCCATCAGCGGCCGGATGGACAGACTCACCGACGAGCTGCCGGCGATCGTCGACGAGGGCGTGCCGACCGCCAAGGCGTTCATGGTCTTCGACTTCCGGCTGGACGATCGGCGCCTGTCCGAGGCGATCCGCGTCCTCGGGGCTCGGGGCGGGATGCTCCAGGTGCACTGCGAGGACCCGGACCTCATCGACACCGCCGTCGCGGCGGCACTGGCGCGAGGCGACACCGCGCCGAGGTTCCACGCGACGACGCGTTCGACCGAGGCCGAGGCGATCGCCACGCGGCGGGCCATGGGCTACGCGCGCGCCGCGGACGCGCCAGTCCACGTGGTCCACCTGTCCGCGGCCGCGGCCCTGCGCGCCGTTCGCGAGGCGAAGGCGTCGGGCGTCCGGGCCCACGCCGAGACGTGTCCCCACTACCTCGCCCTCACGAGCGAGCGCTACGCCTCGCCCGACCCGGCGATCGTCACCGGCAGCGTGATCGCGCCACCGCTGCGCCCACCGGCCGACCAGGACGCTTTGTGGGCCGGGCTGGCGGCCGGCGACCTCGACCTGATCGCGACCGACCACGTCCCGGATCGGATGGACCGAGAGAAGGCCGAGGCAATCCGCGGCGTCCCGTTCGACAGGCTCAGCAACGGCGCGCCCGGGATCGAGACCCTGCTGGCGATCGGCTACGGGCTCGGCGTCGCGCGGGGTCGGCTGACGATCGAGCGCCTCGTCGATCTCATCGCCACGACCCCGGCTCGATTGTTCGGGCTGCCTCGCAAGGGCGCGATCGAGGTCGGTCGTGATGCGGACCTCGTGCTGTTCGACCCGGACGCGCGGCGGACGATCCGATCCGCCGAGCTCCACCACACGAGCGACTACACGCCCTACGAAGGCCTCGAGGTCCCGGGCGCCGTGCGGTCGGTCTACGTCCGCGGCAGGGCGGTCATCCGCGACGGCGCGTTCGTCGGCCAGCGCGGCTTCGGCCGCCTCGTCGAGCGAGGTCCCATCGCGGCCTGAAGGCGCGACGGCGCGCCACGAGCGGCGAGGCGCTAGATCGGCTGCATCCGGATGGCCGGCGGCCGTTGTGCGCCGAGGTGCAGTCGGAGATCGAGGCCCGTCTTCAGAACCACGAGCACGAGCAGCATGGCCAGCGGCGCGCCCAGGAAGGCGATCGCGAAGCCGCCGAGCAGGATCGTCACGTGGAGGACCACCACGCGCCCGTACGGGGCGACCGTCTGGGCGGCCGCCCAGGTTCGCCGGAACTCGCCGCGGCGGAGGTAGTCGAATACGAACGACGCAGCGTGGCTCAGGAAGAGCCCGCCGGCCGCGAGGGCCACAGCGGACCAGTCGAGCCGGCCGAGCGAACCGAGCGACCCCTGGCCGACCGTGTCCGAGCCTGGAACCAGCGGTGAGCTCGGGTTACCCGGGAAGAGCGGCACGAACGTGGGACCGCGCGTGGGCCCGATGAGGCCCATGAAGCTCGGCAGGACCAGCACGAGCACGCCGTGGACGAGCCAGAACAGGCCGTAGTGAAGCGCGAAGAACACGGCCAGGCCGGTCCGACCGAGAGCCGGCACGGTCGTGACCGCCCACGGGCGGTACCCGACGCCGAGCTGACGGCCCGGGAGGAGCTGGCCCTCGGCCAGCAGGATCCGCGGGAGGTTCCACAACCCGACGATCCCGTTCTCGACCCAGTAGATGACGAGGATCGTCCAGAGGCTCCAGCTCAGGAACAGCACGCCGACGAGCGGGATCGCGTTGGCGACGAGGAGCACGAGCGCGGTCCTGGATCGCGCGGTCTCGCGGTAGAGATCGACGAGTCGTTCCAGCCAGGTCGGTGGCAGCGTGGTGGGCGTGGGCGCGGCGGACGCATCCCCGACGGATGGATCAGTCACGCCTCCAGCATGGCGTACGCCGGGGAGGTCAGCGACTCGCCGAAAGTCATCGTCGAGGGCTCAGGATCTGCGGTGGACCGTTGCGTCGATGAGGCCATGCGGCTCGGAGGTCGCGACAAAGACCTCGCCGCGGTTCTCCAGCCCGAACGGCGTGAGATCGACCGTCCAGTGGTGGAGGTTCGGCAGGACCATCCGGACCCACTCGATGGCCGGGTCGGCGTCGAGCATCGCGGTGGCCATGATCCAGATCGACGTCTGGACTGACGGGCTGACGTGCTCGGCGAATGTCGTCAGCAGGCGCTCGAGCGCTCTCGCGTGGGCCGCGTCGAAGTCGAAGCCGGACCGCGTCGCCCCTGGCCCATAGCCCCACGTCGCCGAGATCTTCGTGGCCATGATCCGGTCGTCGGTCTCGGCGAGGGTCGTGTACTCGCCGCGCTCGAAGCCGACGAACCCGGACTTCGTCGTCTTCATGACGGTCAGGTCCTCGACGCCGGCCTCGATCGAGGTCGTCGCCGAGCGACCGCGGCCCGCCACCGTGACCCACGCCACGCGCGTCGCGGGTCCGGAGCGCGCGAACGCGTCTGGCGCCGGGCCGGCCGGTGTCTCGATCCGCGCCCAGCCGTGCTCGCGGAGGGTCACGCTCGCGCGGCCGACCTGGGCCGAGGCCGCGAAGTGGCGCGCGATGGCCAGGCCCAGCAGCTCCGGCGCGCCGGTCAGGTGCTCCTTTGCCAGGGCGTAGACCGTGTTCTTCATCGTGTCGGTGGCAATGACCTTGGCGTTGTCGCCCGCGACGTGAGCGGCCGAGAAGTCACCCTCCAGCGAGACGTCGACCGTGAGGTCGCGAAGGTCGTGCTCGACGTCACGCCGGCGGACCGTGACGAGGCGCACGCGGGACTTGCCGTAGCGGTTCTCGCCGAGCTCGTAGGTCACGACGCGGGCCGGCCCGCGTCCGCGCCCGCGACCCGCTCCGCGCTCACGTCGTGGCGGGCCCTGGCGATGTCGACGACGGCGTCCAGCGCGCGGTGGAGCTCGGCCGGGCGATCCGCACCGAGCGCGGCCTCGAAGGCCGGGACGAGCGCGGCGAGGGGACGACCGGCCACGCAGACGCAGTACCGGAAGCCGAACCGGGCCTCGTAGTCCGCGTTCAGGCGTCGGAGCGTCGCGGTCGTCTCGTCGGCCGTCCTCTGACCTGCGGCGTCAGCCAAATCAGCGGCGTCACCCAAATCGGCGACTCCCTGCTCTCGCGCGGACATCGCCGAGAGCCGGTCGCGCCGGGCGCCCAGGCGTGGGTGGGCATCGACGAGGTCGACCTGCAGTGGCTCGGGCATCTCGTGGGCAACAGCCCGGGCGCGAGCGAACAGCCCATCCCATGAGCCGAACGGCCCGCCGCGGGCTGCCGCGAGCCGCCAGAGGAAGCCCGGCGCACGCTCGAACAGCGGCGCGACCGCGTCGACGAAGGGGGCGGCGCGCAGGTGATCGATCTCGGTGATCCCGGATCGCGGGACGGGCACAGAGGTCTCCCACCTCACCAGCCGCCGGCCTCGCGCAGGAGGCGGTGCAGGACGCGCGCCGCGACCGTCCGGCGATACTCGGCCGTCGAGCGGACGTCGTCGATCGGCGACAGCTCGCCGGCGAGCGTCTCGGCCGCTCGATCCGCGACCTCGGGGGTTGGGCTCGCGCCCTCGAGGACGCGCTCCGTTGCGCGGGCCCGGATCGGGGTGGGGGCGACCGAGCCGAGGGCGAGGCGGACGTCGCTCCAGCCCGCCCCGCCCCCGCGGGGATCGTGCCAGGCGAGGGTCATGACGACCTTGCTGATCGCCTGGGCACGACGCGTCCCGACCTTGCGGAACCGGACGTGGCGGCCGGTCGGCAGCGGGATCTCGACGTGGAGGATCAGCTCGTCGGGAGCGAGGGCGGTCTGCCGATAGCCGGTGAAGAAGTCTCCCGCCGCGATCCGCCGCTCTCCCCGCTGGCCGCCGACGAGGATCGTCGCGTCCGTGGCCAGCAGGATCGGCAGCGTGTCGCCGGCGGGCGACGCGTTGGCAAGGTTGCCGCCGAGCGTGCCGCGGTTCTGGATCTGGGCCGCGCCGATCGTCGCGGCGCACTCGACCAGCGCCGGCAGGTGCTCTCGACACAGCGTCGAGCGGCGGATCTCCGTGTAGGTCGTGCGAGCGCCGAGCACCAGCACACCCCGGTCGAGGGCGATCCCGCGCAGCTCGTCGAGTCGCGAGAGGTCGAGCATCCGCGCCGGCGGCTCGCGCAGCTCGCCGGTGATCTGGACCATCAGGTCGGTGCCGCCGGCGATCGGGACCGGCGCCGATCCCGCCGCCAGGCCGGCGGCGAGCAGCTCGTACGCGTCGAACAGGCGGCGCGGGATGTCGATCGGCGGCTCGGCCGGCATCGTCAGCGCTCGAGGCGCGTGCGCAGGCCCGGCAGGAGTCGCATCCACGCAGGGCCCATCAGTCGAGGTTCGCCACGGACGCGATCGCCTCGACGATCTTCGTGTAGCCCGTGCAGCGACAGAGGTTGCCTGCGATCGCCTCCCGGATGGCGTCCTCCTCGGGCGGCCCGCCGGCGTCGAGGTAGGCCCGGGCGGCCATGAGGATCCCGGGCGTGCAGATCCCGCACTGCGCCGCGCCGCGCTCCAGGAATGCCTCCTGGAGGGCGTCGAGCGAGCCGTGCTCCCGCGCGGCCAGCGCCAGGCCCTCGACGGTCCGGACGATCCGGCCGTCGACCTGGCAGACCGGCACGAGGCAGGCGTCCACGACCTGGCCGTCGAGGATCACCGAGCACGCGCCACACTCCCCTTCCCCACAGCCCTCCTTCGTGCCGGTCAGGCCGAGGTCCTCGCGCAGCACGTCGAGGAGGCGCCGGCTGCCGGGGGCATCGACCTCGGCCGGGCTGCCGTTGACCAGGAATCGGAAGCTCATGCGGCCGCTCCCGCGTGCATCGCCGCGAGGATCTTCTCCGGCGTCGCCGGCAGCTCGGTCATCCAGATCCCGATCGCGTCGTGGATCGCGGCCACGACGGCAGGCGCGGCCACGTCCATCGGCAGCTCGCCGACGCCCTTGGCGCCGTGGGGCACGCCGCTGAACGGCGCCTCGACGAGGATCGTGTGGATCCGTGGCGCATCGAGCGCAGTCGGGATCAGGTACGTCGCAAGGCGGTCGTTGAGGTACCGGCCGTCGGCCAGCTTGATCTCCTCGATCGTCGCGTAGCCGACCGCCTGGAGCGTCCCGCCCTCGACCTGGCCTTCGCACAGGATCGGGTGGATGGCCTGACCGACGTCGTCGACCGCGACGACGTCCCCGACGGTCACTTCGCCGGTGTCGAGGTCGACATCGACCGTCGCCACGGCGGCGGCCCAGCCGAACGCGGGGTAGGCGTCGCCGCGGTAGGTGGCGTCGTCGAACGCGACCCCGGGGTAGGGCTCGAAGTGCTGGTCGATCCGGGTCGGCCCGTGCTGCACGGCGTCCTGACGGAAGACCTCGTGGAAGGGCGCCCCTGGATGGCGCGCCTCGACCTCGGCCTTGAGGCACCTGGCCGCCAGGATGGACAGGCCGCCGACGACCATCGCCGTCCGGCTCGCGACGGTCGGGCCGGAGTCGGGGACCTCGGCGGTGTCCTGGGCCGCGTACTCGATCCACTCGACCGGCACCCCGAGCTCGCCGGCGACCAGGAGCGGAAGGATCGTCTTCGTCCCCTGGCCCATCTCGGTCTGGGCCGTCAGGAGCCGGATCAGGCCATCTGCCCCGAGCTCGACGGACGCGACGGAGGCGAGGTGGACCTCGCCGCTGCCCGTGAAGCCCGCGCCGTGCCAGGCCAGGGCGAGCCCGATGCCGCCCGCGTGGCGCTCGTCGGTCGTGCGCAGCGGGCTGCCGGGGACGGCGCCGACGCCGCGGCGCTCGGCCGCTCGCCGGCCCGTCTCGCGACGGACGGATTCGTAGCTGCTCATGTCGACGGCCAGGCGGAGAACCTGCTCCGCGGCGACGCTCTCGCGCAGCACCTGGCCGGTCGGGGTCGCGTCGCCGACGCGGTAGGCGTTGCGCTCGCGAATGACGGCCGGGCTGAGATCGAGCCGCTCGGCGATCCGATTCAGCTGGGTCTCCGCGGCGAACTCCGTCTGCGGCGCTCCGAAGCCACGCATGGCGCCGTTGGGCGGGGTGTTGGTCCGCGTCGCGCGGGCCCGGATCCGGACGTTCGGGCAGCGATACGGCCCGCCGGCATGGAGCGCGCCGCGCGACAGGACGACGGGAGTGAGGGTGCAGTACGCGCCGCCATCCATGACAACGTCGATGTCCTGGGCGAGCAGGGTCCCGTCGCGCCGCACGCCGGTCCGGTGGCGGATGACCGCCGGATGGCGCTTCGTCGTCGCGGCGATGTCCTCGTGGCGCTCGTAGATCATCCTGACCGGCCGCCGGCACTTGAGGGCGAGCAGCGCCGCGTGAAGGGCGAGGATGGAGGGGTAGTCCTCCTTGCCGCCGAACCCGCCGCCGGTCTCCTCCTGGATGACCCGGGCCTCGACCGAGCTGAGCTTCAGGGCGCGCTTGAGCGCCCGGTGGACGTAGTACGGGCACTGCAACGAACCGTGGATGACGATGCCGCCGTCCTCGTCGGGGACGGCGATCATCGCCTGGTTCTCGATGTACAGCTGCTCCTGGTGGCCGACCCGGTACTTGCCCTCGAGGACCAGGTCGGCGGCGGCGAAGGCGGCCTCGAGCGCGGCGTCGTCGCCGGTCTTGATCTCGTACCTGGCGAACTCGTGGTCCGAGGCCTCGAGGTCGAAGACGGGTGGAAGCGGCTCGGTCACGAGGCGGATCCGCCCCTTGAGCTGGCGAAGGGTCTCGCGATCAGGCGCCGCGAGGAGCGCGACCGGCTCGGCGTGGTGCTGGATCTCGCCCCCGACCGGAACGAGGAGCGGCTGGTCGTCGTGCATCAGGCTGACGACGTTGTCGCCCGGGATGTCGGCCGCGGTGGCGATGACCACGGTCGACCAGTCGACGTCGGGGTCCGGCTCGATCGCGAGGAGCCGCGCATGGGCGTCGGTCGACCGGATCGTCGCGCCGTACCAGGCGCCCGGGAAGACCAGGTCGTCGGTGTACCGCGCGGCGCCGGTCAGCTTGGCCGGACCCTCGCGCCGGAGCGGGAAGGCGGCGGCGCGACCTTGGGTGGCCTCGCCGGGTTGGACGACGAGCGGGCGGGTCACGGCCTCGGTGGCCGGCACGACGGTCGGCGGCGCGGCCGTACGAGTCGGCATCGTCGGGTCGCACCTCCCCGTCCGAACCCCGCGGCGCCACGGGGTTTCAGCGGAGCCTAGCAGTGGTCCGGGGCCCGAGTCACGCCGGGCGGACCGGGTCCGCGCTCGCGCGGCCCGACGCGTCGGCGGCGCCCGAGCCGAGAGACGAGGTCGCAGCGGTCAGTCGCGACCGCGACGGACTGAGCGTCCCGGCAGGGTCCCGGTCATCGCGCCATCGCGTACGACCGCCTCGCCGTTGACGAGGACGTGCTCGATGCCGTCCGGGAAGCGGCGGGGCTCGTCGTAGGTCGCGTTCGAGCGGACTCGAGCCGGGTCGAGCACGACGAGGTCGGCCACGAGGCCGTCGGCCAGCCGGCCCCGGCTCGTGAGGCCCAGGCGGCGGGCCGGCAGCGAGGTCATCTTGGCGACGGCGGCCTCGAGGCTGAGCAACGCCTCGTCGCGGACGAACTGGCCGAGGATCCGGGGGTACGAGCCATACGTCCGCGGGCTCGGCTTGGCGCCGACGAACGTCGAGTCGGTGCCGACCATCGCGAGCGGGTGGCGGTAGAACCGCCGGATCCCGTCGGTGTGGGGGCCCGGCGTGACCTGGTTGATCCGCAGGTCCTCCGCGAGGAGGAGGTCGCACAGGACGTCGACGAGGTCTCGGCCCAGCTCACCGCCGACCTGGCCGAGCGTCCGGCTCTCCCAGCGCAGGTTCTCGGGCCGGGCGAATGCCCCGAGCCGGATGTCGGCGAGGCCGCCTGACCCGGCGTAGAGGACGCCGCGGTCGTTCAGCTCGGCCCGGATGCGGCCGCGGACCGCGCGGTCGGCGAGGCGTTCCTTCGTCGGGCCCGGGCCGCCGTCCTGGACCCAGATCGGGAGCGTGATGAGCAGGCGTGTGCTGGCCCACTCGTCGGGGTACGCGTCGAACGTCACGTCCAGGCCCTCGGCGCGGGCGTCGTCGACGAGGGCCAGCATCTGCTCGGGCGTCCCTGGGAAGGTCGTCCGATGGTAGAAGTGGGTGATGTGCGCCGCGGCGGGGCCGCGACGCCCGATCTCGATCGCCTCCCGGAACGGGTCCAGGAAGCGATCCCCGAGCGTGTACCGCACGTGGCTGTGATAGAAGCCGCCGAGCGCCGCTGCCTCGCCCGCGAGGCCGGCCAGCTCGTC
>DATEZX010000071.1:0-2588 GCA_035255225.1 Candidatus Limnocylindrales bacterium | reverse complement strand
CCGTCGGCGACGCGCGGCTTCGCGGCCCGCCTCGCGGCCCAGGGCGTGGCGATGCTCGATGCCCCGGTCTCCGGTGGAAGCGAGGGCGCGAAGAAGGGGACCCTCTCGATCTTCGTCGGCGGCGAGGCGGCGGACCTCGAGCGCGCCAGGCCCGTCCTTGCGGCGATGGGCTCGACGATCACCCACCTCGGCCCGATCGGCTCGGGACAGGCCGCGAAGGCCGTCAACCAGGTGATCCTCGCCGGCGGCTACCTCGGGGTCGCGGAGGGCATCGTCCTGGCGATGAAGGCCGGGCTCGACGTCGAGGCCCTCGTCGACGCGCTGTCCGGCGGGGCCGCCCAGAGCTGGGTCCTGGCCAACCGCAGCGGCCGGATGGCCGCCAACGACTACCCGCTCGGGTTCAAGCTCGCGCTCCACCGCAAGGACTTGGGGATCGCGCTGGAGATGGCCCGCGAGACGGGCACGGCCCTGCCGATCACGGCCCTGCTCGAGAACCTCGAGGCCGCACTCATCAAGCGCGGCCACGGCGATGACGACGTGTCGGCCGTCGCCCGCACGATCCGCGAGCTGTCCGGCCTCGAGGGCTGACCCCGGCCGCCGCCGGCGCTCGAATCGGTCGGTCTCGCCTTCGACTCGGTCGGTCCCGCCCTCCTAGCGGTGCAGCTCCGTGGCCGCCACGAAGCTGAGGCCGCGCTCCGTGAGGGCCCGGGCCGTGCCGTTCGTCGCGGCGACCTTGTCGAGGAAGTTGGCCTCGAGGGCGTCCCAGTCGCCGCTGGCGATGACCTCGGCCTTGTCCCGGAAGTAGTCCAGGATGTCCGAGGGGTGGGCGCGAGCCGAGTCGATCGCCGGGTCGCCGCCCTCGTGCTTGGCTGAGATGTTCGGCACCGTGGCGGCCAGCTCGACGAGCTCGGCCCGGCGATCGTAGGGCTGCCGGACGATGCTCTTCCACGTCTCGGTGATGTGGTGCTCGAAGCGCACGACGTCCTCGAAGCCGAGCTCCCTCCGGACACCGGACGTGATCGCGATCGTGGTGTTGTCGACCGAGTTGCTCCAGTTGAAGCCGACCAGCGGCGAGGAGCCGTCGTCGCGCTCGAACAGCTTGGCGCCGATGAGCGTCCAGAGCGCGGCGTAGGGGTTGTCGTTGCCCATGAAGACGGAGATCTTGAACTCGATGTCGATCCCCAGGCGGTGGAGCAGGTAGCCGACGAGGACCGTCCCGGGGTTCAGGTTGAGGACCTGCCGGACGCCGTAGGTCGTGTAGTACCGGAGCAGCTCGTCCGCCCACAGCAGGGGGTGGTCGTTCGGCTGGCCGACGCCGCCGAAGTAGCCGGTGATCGTCGCCGGCCCGTCGAGGTGGACGTTCGACCCGTCGGTGCCCTTCGTGTCGAGGGTCTCGACGACGCTGGCGCCGATGATCCGCATCGCGGCATGGACTGCCGCGAGGTCGCCGTCGGCTTCCTGCTCGGCCATCTTCCGGACGCGGATCCAGCGACCCGGCATCAGCGAGTGCTCGGCGATCGCGCGACGCGCCGCGGCGATGACCCACGGGAAGTACTGCAGGGCGCTGACCTCGAGCGTGACCGCCACGTCGTCGCGGAAGGTCATCCGGTCCGCCCGGGCACCGAGCACGCCACGGCGGTAGTCGGCGACGCTCACGAACGCGCCGGCGTCGCGCTGCTCGGCCAGCCAGTCCAGGTCCCGAAGATAGGCGGACTGGGCGGCGCGGACGCGCTCACGGAGCGCCGGCAGCTGCCCCGCGGCGCGCGCCCGGGCGTTGATCTCGTCGGGCGTGCCATGGCGGGCGACGATGGCCAGCAGATCGTCCACGACCCGGTTGCCCGGTCGCAGCAGGAAGGCGTTGAGCTCGGCCAGGCGATCGTCCGGGATCGCCAGCCGGTCGCGCAGGTCGGACGCCACCGCGGTCGTCATCGTCGTCACCTCACCGCCCCGGCCAGGGGCTCGCCCAGCTGCCGCTGGAGCTCGTCGTAGGCGTCGTCGGACATGCCGAACCAGTTCTCGGGCTGGGGGAACGTCCGCCCGGTGACCGCCGCGACGTAGTCGGCGAGGCCCTGCCGGATGACCGCACCGGCATCGGCGAAGACGTGCGCCATCCGCGGCTTGAACTTCGGGTAGAGCGCGAAGGCGTCGTGGTAGATCAGGAGCTGGCCATGGGCGTTCGGCCCCGAGCCGAGGCTCATGATGATGCAATCCCGGGCACGATCCCGGATGAGCTCGCAGACCCGGTCGGGCACGAGCTCCAGCAGGATGCAGAACGCGCCCGCGTCCTCGAGGGCCGCGGCGTCGTCGATGATCTTCTTGGCCTGGGCGGCGGTCTTGCCCTGGAGCCGGAAGCCACCGAGGGCGCTGACGCTCTGTGGCGTCAGCCCGAGATGGCCGATGACCGGGATGCCCGACCGGGCGATGCCGGCCACCCGGTCGGCCATCTCGGCCCCGCCCTCGAGCTTGACCGCGTCGCAGCCGGCCTCGGCCATGAACCGGCCGGCATTCCGGATCGCGGTCTCGACCGAGGGCTGGTAGCTCATGTACGGCATGTCGCCGACGACCCAGGCGTTGGGCGCCCCGCGCCG
>DATEZX010000070.1:0-9560 GCA_035255225.1 Candidatus Limnocylindrales bacterium | reverse complement strand
CGTGCGGCAGGACGGCGCTGCCGAGGAGCTCGACCTTGGCGGGGAGCAGGTCGTTGTCGCTGACGATGACATGCTGGACGCCGGCATCGGACAGGTCGCCGAACTGGTCGACGAGCTGGCCCGGGCTGTGGCGGCCGCGGTGGTCGCCGACCGCGAGGTCGACGTCGGCCAGGTTCGATCGCTCGATCTCGTCGTAGTCGCGGCCCACGGCCTCGCAGTGGGCCCGCAGGACCTCGAACTTGTGGTGGCACTGCTCCGGGCCGCCGAAGACGTTCGAGGCGTCGGCGTACTGGGCGACGAGCCGGAGCGTCTTCCGCTCCCCGCCGCCCCCGACCATGATCGGGACCCGCGGCCGCGAGATCGACTGCGGCGAGTTCAGGAGCCGCGAGGCGTGGTAGTGGCGGCCGTCGAAGGCCGCCTCCGAGCCGCGCTCGCCGGCGAACAGCTCGTGCGCGATCCGCAGCGTCTCCTCGAGCATCTCGAAGCGCTCGGCCCGCGGCGGGAACGGGAAGCCGAGCGACCGTGACTCGTACTCGTTCCAGGCCGCGCCGATGCCGAGCCAGGCCCGCCCGCCGGACAGCACGTCGAGCGTCGTCGCCGCCTTGACCCACAGGCCCGGGTAGCGGTAGTGGACGCCCCCGACCATGAGGCCCAGTCGGGCGCGTTTCGTGATCGCCGCCATCCAGCCCAGGGTCGTCCAGCCCTCGAGCATCGGATCCTCGGTCGGGCCGACGCCCCGGATCTGGAAGAAGTGATCCATCACCCAGATCGAGTCGAGCCCCGCGTCGTCCGCCGCTCGGACCATCTCGCCGAGCCGCCGGGCGAGGTGCTCCGCGCCGCCGGGATACGTGAAGGAACAGATCTGGACGCCGATCTTCATCGGAAGAGGTCGAACTCGTCGGGCATGACGACATCGCGGATCGAGCCCTCGCCGCGGCTGAAGGAAGCGCCACGGACGATGGCGACCGGCCGCCCGTCGACCTTGCCGAACGCGAGCTCGGCCGCGGAGGCGAGCTCGTCGGCGACCGCGCGGATCGTCGACTTCATGACCCGCCCGTCGTGATCGGGCGTGCCCCGCAGGTCCTCGAGCGGCTCGAGGCCGGAAACGCCGATCGCGACGTCGACGATGCCCCACCGCCACGGCCGCCCGAACGAGTCCGACACGATCACCGGCACGTCGAGCCCGTGGCGATCTCGGACGGCCTCCCGGATCCGGCGCGCCGAGGCGTCCGGGTCGACCGGCAGAAGCGTCACGATCGAGCCCGACTCGAGGCCGACGTTCGAGGCGTCGACGCCGCCGTTGGCGCACACGAAGCCGTGGGGCGTCACGGTGATCAGCACGCCGTGCTCCATCCGCACGACTCGCCTCGCCTCACGCAGGACAACCTCGAGCTGACGTGGATCCCGGTCCCACCGCTCGGCGAAGGCCCGAACATCGGGACGCGGCTGGACGGTGGTCAGGTCGACGACCGCGCCCTCGGCCTTGGACACGACCTTCTGGGTCACGACGAGGACGTCGTCGGCACGAAGCGGCAGGGCCCCCGGCGTCACCTCGAGGGCGGCCACGATCGCGGCGGCGAGGTCGGTCCCGGGCGTGATCTCGGCGATCCCCTCGAGGGCCAGCACCTCGACGTGCCCGCGTCGGGGTGGCGGTGTCGCGTCCGTCGTCGAGCTGGCCATGCCGCGGCGACTCAGCGGCCCAGTGGACCGACCGTCGCCTCGGCGACCGCGAGGTCCGCCGGCGTATCGACGTCGAGGGCGAGCGGGCCGCCGAGCTCCAGCCACGTGGCGCCGGCTTCGGCCGCGAGGCCCTGGTGGACCGCTCGGCTGTTCTCGCCGAACGCCGGGTCGACGATCTCCGGTGGCGAGGTCAGGAGGGCATTCGTCCCGCGGCCGTGACGGTCGGTGACGAGCACGACCAGGGCCGCCGGGGCCTCCCGTGCGGCGGCGCGGATCACGATGTCGTCGATGGCGGCGGGGCTCACGGCCGGCAGGTCGGCCGGCAGGACGAGGACCGCCGTGGCGCCTCGAGCGATGGCCAGCGATCGGCCGGCGACGATCGCGGCGTTGAGGTCGGGGGCGCGCTCCACGAGGCCGATCGCGCCGTGCGCCTGGGCGAGGCCGGCCACCACCGGGTCCTTGGTGACGACGACGGTTCCCCGGATCGCGACGGCATCCCGGGTCGCCGCGAGGGTCCGCCGGAGCATCGCGACGACGAGCCGTCGGCGGGCCTCAGGGTCGAGGTCCGGGCCGAGCCTCGTCTTGGCGGTCGCGAGGCCGCGAATGGGCACGACGGCCCAGGTCCGCTCGAAGCTCGCCTCGGAATGGTCGCGTTGGCCCGCCGCTCGATCCACGCGCCGATGCTACGCCGCGTCCAGAACGACGCGGGCGAGCCGCTCCCGGGCGGCGTCGTCGGTCATGAGCGTGTCCGTGACGACGACTCGCAGGCCGAGCGCCTTGACCGACGGCGCGAGCGCCTGGTCGACGCGATCGAGGACGAAGACGTCGGCGACGCCGGTGTACTGGCGCGCCACGCCGAGGGCGCTGACCTCGTGGCCGAGCGAGCGGAGCATCCGGTCGGCCGGGCCCTTGACCGCTCGGCCGCCGATGATCCCCGACACGGCGACGGCCGCCACGCCCCGACTGCGTGCCGTCTGGAGGGCGGCCTCGATGCCGGGCACGGCGAGGATCGGGCGGACCGACACGAACGGGTTGGACGGCCCGATGACGATCGCCTCGGCGTCGTCGAAGGCCGCCAGGACCTCCGGCGTGGCGCCGGCCTCCTCGAGGCCGCGGAAGCGGAGGTCGCGGACCTCCGGCTCCTGGTGGCGCCGGACGAAGTAATCCTGGAAGTCGAGCCAACCGTCGTCCGTCAGGACCTCCGTTCGGACCGGCTGGTCAGCCATCGGCAGGATCCGCGCCCGCACTCCCAGCGCCCGCTGGAGGTCCAGCGCGATCTCGGTCGGTCGATCGCCCTCGCGCAGGCGCCGCGTCCGCACGACGTGCGTCGCGAGGTCCCGGTCGCCCAGCCGGAACCACGTCTCCTCGCCGTAGCGCTCGAGCATCGCCGCGGCGGCGAACGTCTCGCCGGCGATGCCCCAGCCCCACTCCCGGTTGTCGATCCCGGCCAGCGTGTACATGACCGTGTCGTGATCCGGCGACACCGTGAGGCCGTGGCGCTCGAGGTCGTCGGCCGTGTTGACGACGACCGTCAGGTCCTCGCCGACGAGCGCCTGGAGGCCGTGCGCGAGCCTCGCGCCGCCCACCCCGCCGGCCAGGAGAACGACCGATCGGGCTGGCCCGGGAGCTCGCGCGCTCTGGTGCATCCGACGCACCCCCGAATGTTGGTCAGACGGCATCACGAATCCGCGACCGGGACTATTCTCCGCGGACGGCGCCGGAGCGACATGACGTCGTTATCTCCGGGCCACGCGGGAACCGGGATATCCGAGCGTCCGCCCCGAGCGGAGCCCACGAGCCCGATGAGGCTCTCGCACCGCGCCCGGCTCCCGCTGACACGGTCATCGCTTCGGGATGCCGGCGACTTGGAGGAATCGTCGAGCCCCGGCAGCTCCACTGGTGTCCTCGGGCGCGCCACCGGGCGCGCACCGCGCAGACGCGACCCTGGGGCCGGTGCCCCTCGTGCGCATCGTGGAGGAAGACGTATGACTCATCGAAAGCTGACCCTGCGGACGCTGCTCGCCGCGATGGCGGCCGCCGTCCTGCTGGTCCCACAGCTGCTTGTCGTCAGCGGCGTTTCGGCGGCGGGTGGCGACGACACCCCGATCCTCTCTCCGAACGCGCGGCCGCTGCCGCTCGACGAGCAGAGCGAGGAGGAGCTGCTCGCCGCCGACCAGGAGTTCATCGGCAAGCGCCTCGCCGGTGATCGCCCGCTGACGCTCTCGGAGGCCGGCCAGCTGCGATCCGCCGCGGCCCACCAGGCCCAGCTGATCCGCAAGCAGGGCCTGCCGACGAGCGGCCCCACGACGTTCAGCGGCGCATGGACGGCCCTCGGGCCGAATCCGATCGTGCAGGTCACCCGGAGCGGCGGGGGGAGCTTCGCGGCCATGTCCGGGCGCATCGGCGCGCTGGCGATCCGGCCGAGCAACGGCCAGCTCATCCTGGGCGCGGCCCAGGGTGGCATCTGGCTGTACGACCCCGGCACCGGTACCTGGGCGCCCAAGACCGACGACCTGCCATCGCTCTCGACCGGCGCGCTCGCGATCGCGCCGTCGAACGACGCAATCGTCTACGCGGGCACCGGCGAGGGCGCCCTCTCGGGCGACAGCTACTTCGGGAACGGCATCATGAAGAGCACCGACGGTGGCCAGACGTGGAGCCACGTCTCCGGTGACTACTTCGAGAGCGTCTCCATCGCGCGCCTCGTCGTCGACCCGACGAACCCCGACCACCTCTACGCCGCCGTGCTGCGCGGTCGAGGCGGCGCTCACCGGACCTCGCCGGCGCTCCACTCGAAGTTCGGCGTCTGGGAATCGAAGGACGGCGCCCAGACCTGGAACCTCATCTTCGAGCAGAAGTCGACGCTCGGCGCGACCGATCTCGAGATGGACCCGCAGGCCCCGCTGACGCTGTTCGCCAGCTTCTGGGGCGACAAGATCTACAAGTCGACCGACGGCGGGGCGCACTGGGCAGCGGCCATGAACGGCCTGCCGAACAGCCCGTACTACGCCTCGGCCTCGACGCGGTTCTCGATCTCACTGTCGCATCCCTCGGGTGGCTCGGCGGTCCTGTACGCCGGCTTCGACTGGTACGACAGCGGCGCGACCTATCACCCGTCTCGAGTGTTCAAGTCCACGGACCTCGGGGCCAACTGGACCCTGCTGCCGGCCGGGAGCTCACCCGACAGCGTGCAGGACTACTGCGGCAGCCAGTGCTTCTACGACAACGTCATCGAGGCTGACCCGACGAACCCCGACGTGGTGTTCGCCGCCGGCCAGTTCGATTACGGCATCGGCTCGGGCGGCATCTTCCGATCCGATGACGGCGGCCAGACCTGGAAGAACCTGGGCTGGAACCAGCACCCCGATTTCCATGCGCTGGCGTTCAACCCCGCGAACACGGCCGACGTCGTGATCGGCAGCGACGGCGGCGTCTGGTACAGCACCGACCGTGGCGGCCGGCCAAACGCCTCCGATCCGCTCAGCGCGGTGACCTGGCAGGACCTCAATGGCACGGTCGATCCCAATACCGCGGGCGTGCTCCATCGGACCGGCCTCGCGATCAGCCAGTTCACGAGCATCGGCACCGTGCCCCAGGTCCCGGGGCGGTTCTGGGGCGGCACCCAAGACAACGGCACGCTTCGCAAGTCGACCGGCTCGGCCAGCTGGTTCGACGTCGCCGGCGGTGACGGCGGCCAGGTCCTCGTCGACCCGACTGTCGACAATTCCGTGACCGGTTGCGTCGCGCCGTTCGCGCCGAGCTGCTACGTCTACGGCACGTTCTACGGGATCACGCCGTACCGCTTCACGGACGGCGGCGCCTCGTTCTTCGGCAACCAGTACATCCGGAACGGGATCAACCTCAACGATCGCTCCGAGTTCTACATCCCGTTCACGATGAACCTCCTCAACACCAGCCAGCTCTTCCTCGGCACCTACAGGCTGTACCGGACGGACAACGCCCGCGCGGCATCGGCCGGTGACGTCAGGTGGAAGATCGTCAGCCCCGACCTGACCAGCGGCTGCACCGGCACCGCGCCGAATGGCGCGCGTGGCTGCGTGCTGAGTGCGATCGGTGTGGGCGGCGGCACGGCGGTCTACGTCGGCACGGACGACGGGCTGCTGTGGATCAGCCCCGACGGCCAGACGGCTGGCTCGCCGAGCTGGATCCGCCTCGACCAGCACGGCCTCCCGAAGCGCCCGGTCGCCGGCATCGCCGTCGATCGAAGCAACTACAGGATCGCGTACGTGGCCTACAACGGCTTCAATCCGGCCACCCCGGGCCTGCCGGGCCACGTCTTCAAGACGACCGATGGTGGGGATCACTGGGCCAATGTCAGCGGCAACCTGCCTGACGTCCCGGTGAACTCGGTCATCATCGACCCCTCGTTCCCGAACACGCTCTACGCCGGCACCGACGTCGGGCCGTTCGTGAGCTACGACGGCGGGGTTCACTGGAACGCGCTTGGCACGGGCTTCCCGATCGTTTCGATCTGGCAGCTCGACCTCGACCCGGGGCATCGAGTCCTGGCGGCGGGGACGCACGGGCGCGGCGCCTTCCGTCTCAACGACGGGGCGACGATCCCGGCCTTCGTCGTCTCGAAGGTCGACGCCGGAATCCCGGTCGGGAGCGGCAGCACCCTCGACTACACCGTGACCCTCCGGAACATCGGCAACGGCGGCGCGACCGGCGTGACCGTGACCGACCCGGTTCCGGCGAACACCAGCTTCGTCTCCGCCGCCGACGGCGGCACCTTCGCCAACGGCAAGGTGACCTGGAGCGGCATCTCGCTCTCGCCCGGCGCGAGCGTCGATCTCCACTTCTCGGTGAGCATCGGCTCGGCCCTGAAGAAGAAGATCGCGTCGATCACCAACGACGGGATCGTCGTGACGTCGGCCGAAGGGCCCGGCACCAGTGGCAGCCCGACGGTCACCCCGATCGCCCCGCCGTACGCGGTCAGCGTCTCGCCGGCGAGCCAGTCCGGCGCGGCTCGAGCGGGCACGAGCGTGGACTACCACGTCTCGATCAAGAACCTCGGCTTCAACGCCGACAGCTACGGCGTCACCGCCTCCGGCGGCAGCGATCCGACCTCGATCTTCGCGAGCGACTGCTCGACCCCGTTGAGCACGACCGCGACGGTCAACCCGGGGACCTCGACGGACGTCTGCGTCGAGGTGACCGTGCCCGGTGGCGCCAACCAGGGCGACACCGACAACACCACCATCACCGCGACCTCGGTGGGCTCGCCGGCCGTCTCCGGTTCCGCGGCGATCTCGACGATGGCCGTGAAGCTCGACACCCTGCTCGTCGATGGCGACGGCAACGCACCCGACGTCCAGTCGTACTACACGACCGCCCTGACCTCGGCGGGCATGTCGTACGCGGTCTGGGATCTCGCGGCCAACCCCGAGCTCCCGACCGGCCTCCTGCGGGCCTACCGCAACATCGTGTGGTTCACGGGCAACTCGTACCCGGGTCCCATCACGCCATACGAGGCTGACCTGCAGGCCTTCCTCGACAACGGTGGCCGGCTCTTCATGAGCGGCCAGGACATCCTCGACCAGGCGGCCGGCACGACCAGCTTCGTGCACGACTACCTGCACATCACCTGGGACGGCAGCGAGACCCAGAACGACAAGTCGACGGCCAACGTCCACGGGGTCTCGGGCAATCCCATCAGCGACACCATCGGCCCGATCCCGCTCGACCACACGGTCCTCGGGGCCGCGTTCGAGGACCGGATCACGCCCAACGGGGCGGCGACCCCCGCGTTCACCGACGACACGACCGCGCCCGACGCTCTGAACGTCGACACGGGCACGTACAAGGTCGTCTTCCTGGCCTTCCCGTTCGAGGCTTACGGCTCGGCGACGGACAAGGCCACCCTCATGGGCAACGTCTTCTCGTACTTCGGACCATAGGCACCGCCCAGTCCAAGGCAAACCTCGAGGGGTGGGCCCACGGCCCACCCCTCGATCGTTGGTCGGATCGATTCGGCCCGCAGTCAGCGGCCGAGATGCGCCGCGACCTCGCCGATGCGCTCGATCGTCTCGGCGTCGTACGGAGCAGGCATGCGGCAGATGACGGTCGAGAAGCCGAGCTCGAGGTACGGGCGGATCGCTTCCGCGGCGGCTTCCGGCGACCCCAGCAGGTGTGGGACGTCGCCGGCGTCCTCGGCGCCGTTGGCGCGGATGAGCCGCTGCCAGGCATGCTCGGCCGCCGTCGCATCGTCCCGGAGGACGATCGGGAAGCTGATCGTCCGCTCGATCGCGGCCGGGTCGCGTCCGATGGCCGCGCAGTGCTCGTCGAGCGTCTTGACCTTCGCCGCGACGTCCTCGAGCTGGCCGCTCGTGTTCCACGCGTCGGCGTGGGCGGCGACCGTCCGGAGGGTCTTCCGCGGACCGGACCCGCCGACGAGGATCGGGAGATGGGCCTGCACGGGCAGGGGGCGGCACAGCGCCTCGCGGAGGTGGTAGCGCGGCCCGTCGTGGGTCACGACCTCACCGTCGAGGAGCCGGCGGATCAGCCCGACCGCCTCGTCCAGCCAGTCGAGCCGGGCGCCGACGCTCGCGCCGAAGTCGATCCCGAGGGCATCGTGCTCGCGCTCGAACCACGCCCCACCGAGGCCCACGACGGCCCGACCGCCGGACACGTGGTCGAGTGTCGTGGCGAGCTTCGCCGTCAGGCCCGGGTTCCGGAACGTGTTCGCGCCGACCATCAGGCCCACCCGAACCCGCGACGTCAGCGCGGCGATGGCAGCGATCGAGGTCCAGCCCTCGAAGATCGGCTGGTCGTCCCGCCCGATGATCGCCATCAGGTGGTCCCAGACCCAGACCGAGTCCCAGCCGGCGGCCTCGGCGGCGAGGGCGGACTCGCGGAGCGACGGCCAGTCGGTGGCCTGCGGCCAGGCCAGCAACCCGAACCGCGCGCCATCCGCGCCGCGGAGCGCCATCGGCCCCGCGCCACCCGGCGTCATGACTCCCCGAGCTCGGCATGGACCGACGTGATCCGGAGGCGGTAGGAGACCCGGGCCTGCGATCGGAAGGCTGCGGCGCCCGCCTCGGAGAAGTCGTCGTAGTGTTTCGAGAGCGCCACGATGTCCTCGCGCGCGGCCTCGGACCGGTCGACCTCGTCGACCGCGGCGTCGACGGCCAGCCAGCGGTATCGATCGGCCTCGTCGATGATCGCCAGCGAGCACCGTCCGGACGCCTCGAGCTCCCGCGGCCAGCGCCGGCCGGCGGTGCTGTTGACGAGGATCCGGTGGTCCGGCTCGAGGCGGAACCAGATCGCCGCCTGATGCGGCGTCCCGGACTCGTCTGTCGTCGCGATCATCGCGATCCGGGCGGCGCGCAGGAACGCCCGCACGCCGGCCTCGAGGTCCGGCGGCGCGGGTACCGGCGGCTGCGATGTCTGGCTCAGCGGAGTCGCTCGCCCGCTTCGACCGGCAGGTCGAGGCGGTTCTCCGGTGGGGCGAGTGGGCACGACCAGACGGGGTCGAAGGCGCACGACGGATGGAACGCGAAATTGAAGTCGATGACCAGACGGCCGCCCGCGTCCGCCCCGAGGTCGGCGCTCTTCGCCGTGTCCAGCAGGTACCGGCCGGCGGCGTACGTGGCATCGCCGTTCGTGGCGTCCCGGAAGGGCACGAACAGCCCACCCGAATAGCCGGCCATCCAGTACACCGCCAGGCGGCGAGGCCCGGCCGCGAACGGCACTTCGATCCAGCCGATCCGACGAAAGTCGAGCGCGTCGCCGACGCTCATCGGCAGCTGCAGCGTCGCCCCGGGCGCCATCGACAGGCGGATCCCGGGCTCCGGCTCGGGCGGCTCGTCGAGGACCGGGAGGATGAACCTGAGGGCCGCATCGTACGGCCAGTGGTG
>DATEZX010000069.1:0-6292 GCA_035255225.1 Candidatus Limnocylindrales bacterium | reverse complement strand
ACAACGCGTCGAACTCGACGAGCGCAGCTTCAGGGGCCGACGACGCGCCGTGCGCCGCGGTGGAGGACGGCGCTCGCGATCCGCCGGCTTGGCCTCGGGCCGTCACGACGCGGTGCCGCGCCAGGACCGTGGCGAGGCGGCGCTGGAACCGGGCGGTGTCTGACTCGAGGCGCACCATCCGGTGGAGAAGCCGAGCGGTCATCGCCAGGCGGATGCGAGGCGGGGCTGGGGGCGCGACCTCGAGCACCGCGTGCTCGTCGGCCCGCGCGCCCGGGCGACGGGCGCCCATCATCGCCTCGAGGAACCCGGACGCGAGCGCGAAGGCCGGTAGCAGCGAGAGGACGCGGTACCAGTTGTTGACGTTGTAGTAGACGCGGCCCTGGAGGATGCCGAGCAGCTCCTCGAAGGCGGCGGACTCACGCTCGAGCGTCGACGCTGGCACTCCGAGCGCTCGGCATACGCCCACGTACACCGCCGCGTACAGCTCCACGGCGACCGAGAATGTCAGCGGAAGGGTGATCTCGGGGAAGCTTTCGACGATGTTGGCGTTGTCCCAGAGGACCACTCGCTCGCCGAGCGCGTCCGAGGTCGCTTGCCGCGTCGGTCGTCGGGTCCGCGGCCCGGCCAGCGCGCGTGCCGTCGCGGTCATCGCAGCACCCACGCCAGGAGGGAGGGCCAGAGCAGGGCGGCCAGGACGAGGGCGTTGACGGTCGCGCGTAACGCAGGGGTGCCGATCCGGCCTCCGGCGGCAACCGCGGCGAACCCACCGACCATGACCCCGCCCACCGCCGCGAGCGGCAGGACCGTCACCATGACCGGCGCGCCGATGATCGCGGCGAGGGCGGTCGAGGCCCCGCCCGTGACCGCGAGGCAGCCCGCAACGAGGGCGAGGGCGCCCGTTCGCCCGACCGCGCCGGAGTAGGTGGTGATGCCCAGCCGCTCCTCGCCGGCGGCGACCGTCTTCCGGCCCACCTCGAGCGCCAGGCCCGCTCCCCAGGCGACGACCAGCGACAGGGCGAGCGCCGGGTGGGCCGTGAGCGGCGCGCTGGCGGCCCAACCGACGGCCAGCATGGTGGGGACGATGAGCGAGTGGCCGAGCGCGTCGCCGACGGCGCCGCCCGGGAGGTTAAGGCGGCGACCGGGGGCGGCGAGCAGCCAGATCTGGACCAGGGCCAGCGCGTAGCACACCAGCGCGGGACCGCCGAGGGCAGCCACGATCAGCGTCCCGGCGGCGGCCGCGGCGAGGGCGAGCCGCCGCAGCTCGTCGGCGGTCACGAGCCCGCGCGGCAGGGGCCGGGCAGGGCGGCCCAGGCGATCCGTCGCCTCGTCCTGGATCTCGTCGAGGAGGCGGAGCTGGAGGAACCCTGCCAGGGCGGCGGCGGTTGCCAAGGCGGTCGTCCCGAGCGTCGCCCATGACAGGCCCAGCCGGGACCCGCCGGGTGGCTCGACCCCGGCCAATGCCGCGCCCGCCTGGCCAGCCAGGACGAGGGCCGCGACGAGGGGCCCGTAGGCGAGGGGCGGGAATCGCTCGAGCACGAACTGACCCAGCCTGGCGGTCAGCGGCGACCGCGTGGGCTCGCCCCCTCGCGTCGGCTCGCCCGGGGATGCCGGCAGGGCGCGCGCTGTCACGCCCATGGCTCGTCGCTCGGCTCGCGTCGACTTGGGGATCAGGCTCCCGACGGAGCCTTCGTCGACCCCTGTGTCGCGTCCCAGACCTCGACGGCGACCCAGCCGACCGCCCAGCAGCCCACCAGGATCAGCAGGCCGCCGATGCCGGCGGTGCAGATCGTCGCCATCGCGACCATCGCGAGCACGTTGGACGGCCCGTACAGCAGCGAGGCGACGACGAAGCTGATCACGGCCCCGACGAGGACGCGCAGTCCCCTCGGATGCTTCGGTGCCGGCTTCGCCGGGGGCGTGGTCCAGTACAGGGGCGAACCCGAGGCGCCTGGAGCGTTCTGCTGGTCCATCGTCGTACCTCCTGTGGTCGACCGGTCAGGCCCGGCCGGGGACGACGCTTGGAGCTGCTTCGATAGCGGTTCGCGACCTGCCCTTGAAGCCCAGGGTGTGATCCACGCTCCCGTCCCAGTAGCGGACGAAGGCGATCACCAGCGACAGGTACATCGGGATCGCCGCCATGACCTCGATCGGGATGTTGCCGACGAGCGTCCGAAGGCCGATGAAGTCGGCCGTCGCGCTCGGGCCATAGACGCGGTAGCCGTTGGCGAGGAACCAGCCCTCGACGACCGAGCCGATGGCCGTGATGACGACCAGGTACGCCGCGAACCGCAGGCGGATGTCCGTCCGGGGCAGGAGCCGGTCGACGGCGTACGTGACGCCCACGACGATGGCGATCCACAAGCCGGACATGATCACGGTGATGTCGTGGAACACGTATGACCAGGCCGGGAAGTTCTGGTTCGTCGCCATCGGCTCGACCACGACCTCGAACAGGAAGACCGCGATCGCCGTCAGGACCAGCCGGTTGAGGAACGGCAGGCGCGTCTGTGGCGCGACTGTCGGCTCGAACAGCGGGAGCCAGTGCTTGTAGAAGGCCCACACCAGGGTCATCACGACCGGGACGTAGTACAGGCCGGCCAGCGGGACGTCGAGGATCGGGATCGTCGCCGGACCCGCGGCGGCGATCGTCTCCGGGGCATACGTCCGGATTCCGAGGGCCTTCACCAGGGCGTCGCCGAGGACGGTCACGGGCGTGATGACGAGCAGGAAGCCCAGCCATCGCCAGAGGGCGGCCCGGACGCGCAGGACGTTCTCGACGAGGTAGATGGACAGGGAGATGATGACCGTCCAGGCGAGGGTCAGGACCCAGCTGACGTCGCTGTAGACGTAGGCCCAGAAGCCCAGGTGGTGATTGCCCCACATCGGTCCGGTGAAGAACTCGATGAGGAACATCCCGATGCCGATCAGGACGAGATGCCGCCCGGCGTGCTCGATCCGCGCCGCCAGGAACCGATAGGTCAGGAAGGCGGCCGCGAAGACCGCGATCTCGAAGACGATGACCTCAGGGGTCGGGCTGTCTGCCCAGCGCGCCTGGAGACGCTCCAGGAACTGGTCCCACGTGATCACGACACCAGGCTCCGTTCCCTCATGCCCGTCTTGACGGACTCGGTCTCAAGAAACCGCGAGCTCTTGACCTTGCAGCCACCCCAGGCGGCCTCCCGGAACTCCTCCCGCGACGTCATCTCCTCCCAGACCTGCCACATCGGCGTCGCCAGGACGTTGCCGAACACCGCGTGGTTGAAGTCGCACGACATGACGTCGCCGTACGGGGAGACGTAGAAGTAGCTCGTCCCGCAGGCGCAGCCCGCGGAGCGGTACCCGGCGGCGTAGGCCCAGACCAGGACCCCCGGGTAGGACCGATCGGCGTTGTACGGGACCGCCGCCTGGATCATGTCCTCGACCCAGCCCTGGTCGTCGACCAGGTCGCTCCGGTCGGCGTACCGGCCGCTCGGCATGGCGTCGAAGAGGAGGACCTCGTGGACGCCCAGGCGCTTCCCGAGCTCGATGATCCGCGCCATCTCCCCGCGGCGGAACGACTCGGGGGTCATCGTCGCGGAGATGCCCACCGAGAAGCCGAGGCCGAGGGCGCGATGGATGCCCGCCACGGCCTCGCGGAACAGGCCGGCCCGGCCCCGGAAGCGATCGTTCGTGTCGGGATCGGCGGAGTCCAGGCTCACGTAGATGCTGTCCAGGCCGGCCTTCCGAAGGCTGGCCGCCCGCTCCGCCAGGAGCGTGCCGTTCGTGAAGACGATCGTCGTCGTCCGGTCCCGATCGACGGCCCGGATGATCTCGGGCAGGTCCTTGCGGAGGAGCGGCTCGCCGCCCACGAAGTTGAGGACGGAGATCCCCAGGTCCTGGGCGTCGTGGACGACCTTGCGCATCTGGGCGCTCGTCATGACGGCCCGGTTCGGATCCTCGACGCCCTCGAAGAAGCTGCAGTGCTCGCACCGGGCGTTGCAGACGTCGTTGACCGCCAGACTCATCATGTTCGGCAGGTTCTTGTTCTGGATCGAGCGGTAGATCGTGCGGGCGAGCATGTTCGCCGCGGCGCCCGTGTAGAGGGCTGGCGTCGAGAGCGAGTAGACGGGCTTGCCGCCGCGGTAGTGGATGACCTTGGCGTGGTTGAGGTAGATCCGGTAGGTCGTCTCGAACAGGGTCGAGGCGAAGCCAAGGGACCCACGCGCCAGGAAGAACCGGAATCGCAGCGCCTGCAGCGCTTCGATCATCACGTCAGCCCTTCAGCTGAGATCCTCGCTGCCCGGGGGCGGGGCCGTTTGGCGGAGAATGGCCGGACCCCGCGCCGGGCGTCACGGGCCGGACGGCCCATTCATTGCACAGGACGCTGGGCTGTCCGTGGCGTTACAGGCGCACTGGCTGGGTGAGCGGCGCGCCGGCTGGGCGAGGGGCGCACTGGGCGCGCGGCCCGGACCTAGAACCCGACGATGACCCCCGGGGCGGCGACCACGGCGGCACCCAGCAGGGCGAGCCCGACGACGATCCCGAATCTCGCGCCGTGCCGGCCCAGGGCCTCGTAGGCCATGACGCCGGCGAGGACCGCCATCCAGGCGAGGTTCGCGACGCCCGCCGCGAACATCAGGAGCATCAGGGCCCACGAGCAGACGAGGCAGTCGAGGGCGTGGGCTAGCCCGATCCGGAACCCGACCCCGAGGTCGACGCGCGGGTCGTTCGCGAGGACGAGCGCCGCCGAGGTCGCGCGCGGGTGCCGGCACGCCTCGAGCGCCCGGCGGCGCAGCGGCAGGAGCTGGTAGCCGCCGGCGAGGGCCAGCGCCGTCGCCTCGATGAGCCACGGCCGGGCGGCGAGCCAGGGCGTCGCGTCGACGAGGCGATGGAGGCCGACGTCGCCGATGAAGGCCAGGAGGCCGAACGCGGTCCACGCGAGCGAGTAGGCGCCGAGGAAGCCGGTCAAGGCGGCGGCGGGGCGGCTGACGAGGCGCGAGCGGGCGAGGACGCCGACGGCGCGGAGGCTGGCCGGCAGCATCATCCCGGCGATCATCAGCTGCCAGGCGGCGAGGAACAGGGGGATCGCGAGCCACAGCGGCGGCGCGGCAGTGCCGTCCTCGCCCTCGATGAGGGCATGGTGGTGGAGTGCCGCCGCATGGCCCGTCACCTCGAGGAGGACGGCGGCGAGCCACGCGCCGGCGATGAGGGCGACGACCGCCCAGAGCGCCGCGACGCGGGGAGTGGCCGCCGGGCCGGCGGCGGGGGACGCCGCCGCGGCCCGGGCGATCGGTTGAGCGTGCGTGGTCACTGCTCGCCTCCGCGGCTGCCCTGGGACCCGCTCCTACACGAGATCGAGCGCGCAGCCGAAGGCGCGGGTCTGGGCGAGCCGGACCTCGCGGCCCGCCAGCAGGTCATCGAGGGCGTTCCGGAGATCGGAGCTCGTGACGCGCTCCTCGAGGCGGGCGTTGTCGACGCGGCCCTCGTAGCGGAGTCGCCGCGAACCGTCGGCCCCTCGGTCGAGCAGGAAGGCATGGAAGGTGCAGGTCGGGCCCCAGGCCCTGGCGACCCGCTGACCCTCGTCGACCAGGTACGGGAACGCGTAGCCGTCCTCGGCCGCCCGGCGGCGCATGCCATCGAGCGACTCGTCGGGGTAGAGGTGCGGGGCGTTCGAGTTGAGGAGCACGACCTGGACCCCGCGCGGGCCGTAGTCGGCCTGGAGCGACCGGAGGCGCGAGGCATAGGCCTTCGCCGTCGGGCAGCGGTTCGACGAGAAGATGACGACGAGGGCCTCGGCGTCGGCGAAGTCGCTGAAGCCGTGGCGTCGGTCGTCGGTCCCGAGGAGGCCCTCGATCGGCGACGCCTCGTCGCCGATCGCGAGGAGCGCGTGGTCCTCCTCGATCGCGATCTGCATGAGCCCGAGGGCCGCGGTCATGCCGCGGCCCCGGCCATCGAGCGGCCGAACTTCTCGGGGAACTGGGCGACCAGGCCGTCGTGCAGGGCGTCGGCCAGGACCATGATCTCGGTGAAGATGTCGTCGAAGGCCCTGACGTCGGCGGCCCAGTCGTTGGTCAGGCGAGCGACGGCCTCGTCCTTGGTCAGCTTGAGGTGGAGCGAGAGCAGGTCGAGGACGTCCTTCTCGGGCCAGTTCGGATTGGCACCGGCGAGGAAGTGGGCGATCTCGGCGGCGTTGTCGGACCACCGGGCGTCGTGCTTCGCGAACGCCGGGTTGTCGCCGGACTTGGCTGCGGCGACGAGATCGACCGCGATGAGGATGTGGTTGCGCAGGAGCGAGGTCAGGGCCTGGCCGACG
>DATEZX010000068.1:0-2054 GCA_035255225.1 Candidatus Limnocylindrales bacterium | reverse complement strand
GGAGGGAGGTTCTGTTGTGCTGGCTCCGCGGCGACCTCGACGCCCGGGCGCCACTCCAGGCCGACGTGCGGCTCGGGGGCCTCGCTGCCGGCGAAGGCTTCGGTGGTGGTGTCGTCGCTCGCGTCACGCGGTTCCATGGCGCTCATGACACCGCGACCTCCTGAGAACCGCGTGAGAGCAGCGGCGCCGCCGTGGGCGACCACTCGAGGCGCTCGTCGGCCGTGATCGCGATGGCCCCGTAGCCGGGGTGTCGCTCGACCCAGGCCGGTCCGTCGGCGCCGATCGTGAACGCCGTCGTGGCGTAGGCATCGGCCCAGGTCAGCTCCGGCCCGACGACCGTGAGGCTGACCAGCTGATCCGGGACGGCACCGGTCCGGGGATCGCGGATGTGGCCGGCCCGCTCGTACAGCGCCGAGGTCGCGACCGCGCCCCCGTGGATCTCCAGGCGGGCCGCGATTCGATCGGGCTCGGTCGGATGTCGGATCCCGACGAGCCAACCCCGATCGGGCTGCGGGTTGCCGCGCAGCACGACGTCGCCCCCGGCGTTGACCGCGTAGCAGCGCAGGCCGGCCTCGTCGAGGTGACGCAGCGCCTCGTCGATCGCCCAGCCCTTCACGAAGCCGGATGGGTCGAGGCGACCGTCAGCCCGGTGGCGCCGGGCGTCGAAGGCCCCGCCGGAGCTGGCCGCGAGGTGGTCGCAGCAGGCCAGGACGAACCGGACGTCGGCGCTGGCGTCGGCCTCGGCCAGCCGGCCATCGGCGATCCGGCTGATCTCGGATTCGGGACGGTAGGGGCTGAACCGGTCGTCGATGTCGCGGAGCGTGGCGAAGAACGCTTCGAAGGCCGGCTCGATGGCGTCGGCCGGGATCGCGTCGCGGACGTCCACGCCGACGACCGTGCCCATGACCACTTCGACTCGCCGGACCATCAGCTTCGCTCCCGGGACGGGGTCAGATGCCGGCCTGGTCCAGCGCCGCCTGGAGCGACTGGGCATAGGCGCTGCTCGTGTAGGTCGCGCCGGAGACGATGTCGATCTGTGAGCTCTGGGCTGACAGGGCCTCGCTGGAGAGGATCGGTGCGACGAAGCTCGAGATCGAGCCGGAGCGGCCGCCGACGGGCAGCTCGAGGGCGGTCACCGTCACGACCTTGCCGATCTTGACGGTGATCTCGACCTGGACCAGGCCGTAGCGGGTCTGGATGAGCGTGCCGTCGTACGTCTTGCCGGAGCCCGAGGTCGTCGAGCCGGTGCTGGACGAGCCTGAGCCGCTGGCGCCGCTGCCCGTCGAGCCGGTCGTGCCGGCGGTGGTCGTGCCGTTGCCGCCCGAGGTGCGGGCCGCACCCATGACGACCCCGTCCTGCGGCGCCTTGAACCCAACCAGGAGCAGGATCGCCAGGGCAACCGACGCCATGCCGAGGCCGGCGCGGACCGCCGGCCCCGTGGCGCGCGGGGGCAGGTTCGCGCTCACAGGAAGCTGAACCGCTCGGCGTGGACGCGCTCGCGCGGCACGCCCAGCTCATCGAGCGAGGCCTGGACCCGGTCGATCATCGCGACCGGCCCGCAGACGTAGACGTCGCGCTCGGCGATGTCCGGGACGAGCCTCCCGAGCGACGGCGGCCGGAGCGGGTCGGCGGGCATCGTCGGCGAGCCGCGACGGCCGACCAGGTAGTGGACGGTCGCGCCACGGGACTCGGCGAGGATGTCCAGCTCCTCGCGGAAGATGACGTGCTTCGCCGCCCGGGCCCGATAGACGAGCACGAGCTCGCCGCTCTTCGCCGGGAGCGCCTCCAGCAGCGCCCGCAACGGCGCGATCCCGATGCCGCCGGCGATGAGGGCGACCTTTCGACGCGCGCGCCGGGCGCCGGTCATCGCGCCGTACGGACCCTCGACGAGGACGCGGGTCCCGACCGGCACCGACTGGAGGCGACGGCTGCCGTCGCCGAGGGCCTTGACCGTGATCCGGAGCCATCGGCCGTTGGGCGCAGACGACAGCGAATACGGGTGGGCATGCCACCACTCCCGGCCGTGCAGGAAGCGCCAGTTGAAGTACTGGCCC
>DATEZX010000067.1:0-2781 GCA_035255225.1 Candidatus Limnocylindrales bacterium | reverse complement strand
ACCGGACCGACGACCCAGACCGAGGCGATCGCGTGGAAGGCCTTGCCGAGGAACCGCCGGAACCCGGGCTGGCTGGCCCGCATGTCCGTGCCGTCGGGCTGGATCCGGCTCCCGACCGCGACGTCGGCCTTCGCGAGCGCCGCGACGAGCTTCGGGAGCTGGTCGGGCGGGGTGGCCATATCTGCATCGGCAAAGATCACGAGGTCGCCCTGGGCGGCGAGCATCCCCGAGCGCACGGCCCATCCCTTGCCGGCATGGGGCATGCGCAGGACGCGGAGCCGAGGCGGCGTTCGGTCCGACGCCTCGGGCCGTGCCTCGACGATCGCCGAGGTCGCATCGTGACTGCCGTCGTCGACGACGAGCACGTCGACCCGGGCCGGCAATCCCGGCGGCATGGGCGTCGCGTCGAGGTAGCCGAACAGCTCATCGAGGGCCGGGCCGATCCGCAGCGCCTCGTCGAAGGCGGGCAGGATGATCGTGAGGCTTGCCGGCGTGGGCTCCCCGGAGGACGGCATCAAGGGCGGAGTCTACGGCCCGATGCGCCGGGGCGAACCGGGACGCGCCATCATCGCGTGGTCGTCCGCGGGTGATTCGGGATTCTGGAAGACCTCAGCGGGGCATCGGGGCGGCGCATCATGATGCTAGATTCCGCGCATGAGGACGACGGTGAACCTCGATGATGACGTCGCGGCCGCGGTCGACCAGGTCCGTCGGAAGCGCCACGTCGGCGTCAGCGAGGCCGTGAACCAGCTTGTGCGGGCAGGCCTGGCTCGAAAAGCGCCGGGCGGGAGATTCGTGCAGCGCACGGCGAACGTCGGCCTGATGATCGACGTCACCGACGTCGCCGAGGCTCTCGAGCTGCTGGACGGCGTCGAGCATCGCTAGGCATCGGGGGGCGAACCGGTGCTGATCGACGCGAACCTCCTCCTGTACTCGGTCGACAGCGCGTCGCCCGCCCATGACGCCGCCGCGCGGTGGCTTGAAGCGCAGCTCAACGGCGAGCGCAGGATCGGTCTGCCATGGGAGAGCCTCGTCGGGTTCACCCGGGTCATCACGAACCCACGCGCGGTCGAGCGCCCGCTCCCGGCGGAGACGGCATGGGGCTTCGTCGACGATTGGCTCGCCGCGCCGACGGCCTGGATCCCGTTGCCGACCGAGCGACATCACGAGGTCCTCGGAGGGCTGATCCGCCGCTATCGGCTCGCGGGACGACTGATCCCCGACGGCCACCTCGCCGCCCTGGCCATCGAGCATGGGCTCGAGGTGGCATCGGCCGACAGTGACTTCGCCCGGTTTACAGAGATCCGCTGGGTCAACCCGCTGCGATGAGGCCACCGCGCGAGCAACTCGACGCGAGGGTCTTTCCCGGCTGGCTCGAGGCCATCGCCATCGGCATCGCGAGCCGGGTCTTCTCGGTCGCCTTCCTCGTCGGGGCGTGGGCGCTCCACTGGCCGCCCGTCGGCTGGGCCTCGTTCGACAACCCGTTCGTCATCTGGGACGGCTCGTGGTACACGTTCATCGCCGCCAACGGCTACCACGCCGGCGCGGTCGTGCCGTCCCAGTACGGGCCCGGGTTGCACGACTTCGCGTTCTTCCCGGCGTGGCCGATGCTCCTGCGGGCGCTGAGCCTCGGCAACCAGCTGCCGATGGACGTCGTCGCGCCGCTCGCGGCGAACGTCCTGTTCCTGGTCGCGACGATCCCGATCTTCGCGGTCCTCGAGCGGGTCGGCGGACGGACGTTCGCGCGTTGGGGCCTCGCGCTGTTCGCGTTCAGCCCGGCCGGCTACGTCTACTCGCTCGCCTACTCCGAGCCGCTGTACCTGGTCCTGGCGGGGCTGTTCTTCCTCGCCGTCGGGCGGCAGGCGACGGCGGCGCGGACGCGCTCGACCGTGGGCGCCGTCATCTTCGCGGCCGGGACCCAGCTCGTCCGGGTCACGGGCGCCGCGCTGGCGTTCGCGTCGCTCCCGGACCTGCTGCGGTCCCAGACGCGGCCACGCGGGCTGCTGGTCATCGGGGCCTGCATCGCCGCGTTCGCCGCGTGGTGGCTGTGGATCGCGAACCTGACCGGCGACTTCTGGGGCTACCTGCTCGGCACGCCGTCGTGGTTCCTGAACCAGCGCCCGACGCCGATCGCGACGGGCATCGCCTCGTTCTTCGATCCCGGGCTGTCGCTGTGGTGGACGTCGGCGATCGCGATCGGGCTGATCGTCGTGCTGACCCTCGGGACGCGGTGGCTCTGGCGGCAGGGCGAGATGCGGCTCGCGCTGTTCAGCCTGGCCTGCATCGCCTCGACGATGCTCGACACGCAGACGACGATGCCGCGCCTGGCGTCGATCGCCTTCCCGGCGTTCGCGGGGCTGGCGGCGATCCTCCCGTCGGACCGCTGGCGGTGGGCCGCGCTCCTCGGCTTCGCCGGCCTCCAGGGCTACTACGCGGCCAACGTCGTCCAGCGGCTCGTCGTGCCGTAGGTCTCGCCCCTACCCGGCTCTACCGCGGCGCCGAGGCTCGGTGTCGGCTCACCACACGATCTCGACGTCGCCTCGAGCCCCGACATAGGCGCGCAGGCGTTCGTCCTTACTGATGAACGGGACCCGATGGTCTCGCGCCGTGGCGTACAGGAGCCGGTCGATCGGGTCTCCCGGGAAGTCCGATCCGAGCGTCCCGGCCCACGCGGCCGCCTCGGGACCCAGGGGGGCCGCCACGATCCGAGGGTCACGGAGCAGGTCCTGCACCCAGACCGACGGCGGTCGGTCGAGGACCACGCGACCGAGACGAGCGAGC